>CAJQPD010000393.1 GCA_905480085.1 uncultured Acidimicrobiia bacterium | reverse complement strand
CTGCCTCGCTCCCTACGGCCTCGACGGTGGTTCCGTCGGAGATGTCAACGACCACGAGTGCCGCCCCGCCGGGGGCTACCACGACGACGCCACTGGCGCCGCTGATCGGTTTGTCGCTCGAACGCATCGACCTCGATCTTGGCTTCCCGATCCTGGTGTTCTCTTCTGGATCGCAGAGCTATGTCGCCGATAAGTCTGGATTGATCGTCCTGATGGATAGCGGCGAGACGGTTCTGGACATCGCCGACAAGGTCCTGGATGCCGGCGAGCAGGGCTTGCTCGGTGCAGCATTTCATCCTGGCTATCCCGACGGGAGTTTGCTGATTGTCCACTACTCCGACCGAGACGGCAACACGCAGATCTCGAGTTTCGCGGTCGTCGATGACACTGCCGATCCCGCGACTGAGAAGAGCATTCTGTCGGTCGGCCAGCCGGCCGGAAATCACAATGGAGGCATGGTTCAGTTCGACTCCGCCGGCCGCCTTTATGTGGGTCTCGGGGACGGTGGCGGGGCGGCGGACCGTTACGGAAATGGTCAGAATCTCAACTCAATGTTGGGCTCGGTACTCCGCCTGGAGGTCTCGGACGAGGCGGGCTATTCGATACCGTCGGACAACCCGTTTGTGGATCGCGCCGATGCGAGGCCTGAAATCTGGTTTTGGGGGCTCCGCAATCCCTGGCGGTTCTGGATCGACGAAGCGAGCAGTTCGATGATCATCGGAGATGTGGGTCAGAATCAGTACGAAGAAATCGATATCGTCTCGATGGGCGACTCCGGAGCGAACCTTGGTTGGCCGATTACCGAAGGCTTGCACTGCTTCAGTCCATCGGCCGGCTGTGACACCTCGGGTCTGACCTTGCCGGCCATAGAAGTATCGCATGCCGACGCCGGCTCATGTTCCATCACTGGCGGGATCGTGTACCGGGGTGCGGCCATCCCGGAGCTGGTCGGTACCTATTTCTTCTCCGACTATTGCGGAGGATACCTGCGCGGGTTTCAGCTCCCAGAACCGGGGCAGGTAACCGACTACACCGGCCAGTTTGGCGGGCCGATCGGGCAAGTTTTGTCGTTTGGGGAAGGTGCCGACGGCGAGGTCTACCTCGCAACTTCTCAGGGTGTCTATCGGCTCGTCCCGCAGCGTTAGGCATCTTGGGCAGAAGTCCGGGAGGACGGTTGAGGGAACTCTCCATGACCGGGAAACCCGAAACTGTCACACCGGCCCGTTACGATCGGCGCCATGTTGTACGTTGAGAGTTGGGCCCCCGAATATGGAGCACCGATCGAGCACGATCCGTCCCTTGCTCCGAGCGAGTCGGTAATTGATCCGACCGTTGAAACTACCGACTGGCGGCCTATCACCCCGGAGCCCTCCGTTGCCGATGAGGTCGAAGCGGTGTGTTTTGTCGATGGAGTCCGGCGCGTCGATGCTCGCTTGACGCTAGACGAACCGGAAGGACCGATCCCGGGTCTGTGTGGTTCGCTCGGGGTTGGTGCGACGCACTGGGATCGAAGCGTGCCCAGGGCGACGTTCGGGGACATCATGATCGAGCGATTGGCCGTCATTGGATCGGGTCGGGTCGTCGACGTTCCTCCCGTTGGAAACTTGAAGTATGAGGCAGTGTCGGTGGCGGGTACCGACCCGGCCGAGTTGGTTCGGCACTTCCACAATCGGATGCGGAAAGCCGAAGCTGTGCTCTCTTCCCGTTTGGCCGCCGAAGGGCATCTGGTGATCGCCGACGGTCCAATCAACGAACTGAAGCCCCAATCGGTCATCGGGTACATCAAAACCCACCGGGTCAATTACCTGGGCCTTGAAGAGACCGAGGCCGTGCGGAAACTGCTGGCCGGGGACCGGACCCCGATGTTCCTCATGGACGGCCACATTTATGCGAGGTATTCCTGGTATCTCAAGCTGGCCGATATCCCTGGTGGCCATACGTGGTCCGGGGTGGTGCGATGCGAGGTCCCCGCCTCATTGGGAATCGAACAGGCAGCAATCTATGCCGACATCGCGGCCGTCCTGCTTCCGCAGACCGCCCCACCGCTGCACGTCGATCCGCGGGCTCCACAGAATCTCGTCCCGATCGGTGCTCTCGAGCGTGAGCTCCGGCGCAACCTGGGCGACCCCGGACTGGTCTATCGTGCCCTGCGGGAGAGTATTGGTCAGTCGACAAACGGAGCCGCATGAGCGTCGGGCGAGTCATTGGAACGGAAAAGACGTCAACCCAGGTTTTCCGGGTAGTCCTCGACGACGACCAGTACCTGCAACTCGATGATCTGGTCGTCGTGAGAACCCAGGTTCCCCAGGCCGGTGAGATCGCCACGTATGGCATCGTGACCGAGTCCGAGGCGGTCTATGAAGGAGCCTCATACGAGTCCGATACCTTTCGGATTGCCGAGCACGGCATCTTGCCGGCTCAAAAGGTTCGGTCCGCCCAGGTCCAGGTAACCCGGGTCGACCCGGAAGTCTGGGTCTCTCCCGATCCAGGCGAACTGGTCGAGCGAGCCAGTGGTGAGGCCAGAGACAAGGCTTTGTACGCCGACGAAATGGGCCGCCCGTTGCCGGTCGGCATCGGTCGGGATGGCCAGCCCCTCTACGTAGATCTTGACTTCTTCGATGGTCGCAAGGGTGGGCACATGTCGATATCGGGGATCTCGGGAGTCGCCACCAAGACCTCCTTCGCGCTCTTCTTCCTTCGAATGCTGACCGGACGTCGCGACATTGTCGGCGACAGCGGCGCCAACATGCGAGTGCTCGTGTTCAACGTCAAAGGGGAGGATCTGCTGTGGCTCGACAAACCGAACGTGCTCTTCGACGATGATGCCCGAACCAAGTGGGAAGCCCTCGGAGTCGCTCCGACCCCTTTTCCCTCGGTCGGATTTTGGGCGCCTCCCCGCAAGAAGTCAGGGGACGTACTCCTGGCCGATGTGGCGGGGAGACAAGAAGGAGTGCAACCGTTCGCGTGGACGCCCCGTGAATTCATCGACGAAGGGTTGCTGCGCTTCCTGTTTACCGACGCCGGCGACAGTCGTAATCAGTTGTCCTTCGTAGAGGAACGGGTCCGATCCCAGTTGCAGCGTTGGGCGGTAGACGTGGTCGGTCGGCCAGGAGCCGTCGTCATCCGGCAACCACCCGTCGGGGGCTGGCGGCGTGGCGCCGAGGTCAAGTTGGAGCCAGGGGAGCGGATCATCGAAGATCTGCCGAGTCTTGTGGAGTCCCTTGAAGAATTCCTCGATCCACCCGATGGTGAAGAACCGGACCGAACCTGGTCAGGCAGGGTGCAGGGCGGAACCGTCTCGGCATTTATGCGTCGGCTGTATGCCGCCCAGTCGCGACTGGGCGAACTCATCCGGGCTGGTGATTCCCATCGGATTGATCGGGCCACTGCCCAGGTGACGGTGGTGGCGATCCAATCGCTCCACGACCTGGCCCAGCGATTCGTGGTGGGCGCTCTGCTCCAGGAAACGTTTGCCGAAAAAGAACAGACCGGCCAACGCCTCCCCCTCTCGGTGGTGGTCCTCGACGAACTGAACAAGTATGCACCCCGGGAGGGCAACTCCCCGCTCAAGGACATGCTGATTGACATTGCCCAGCGCGGTCGGTCGCTGGGGGTTCTGCTGGTTGGTGCCCAACAGACTGCCTCGCGCATCGCCCAGGAGGTCATGGAGAACGCCGCCATTCGGGTGGCGGGTCGACTCGACGCCGCCGAAGCCGAACGGTCTGAATACGGCTGGATGCTTCCGTCAACCAGGGCCCGGGCTCGTTTATTGAAGCCGGGCACCATGGTGATCTCGCAGCCCGCCATTCCCGTTCCACTTGTCGTCAACTTCCCGTTTCCGCCTTGGGCGACTCGCCGGGAAGAGGTCAGCGAAGACGTCGATCCCTTCGCGGGCTTGTAGCTGCGTGAAGATTCTCCATACCTCTGACTGGCATGTCGGGAAAAAGCTGGGCCGATATGACCGTATGGCTGAGTACCGCGAAGTGCTTGGTGAAGTCGTCCGGATAGCCGATACCGAAGACGTCGATTTGGTACTCGTGTCAGGTGACTTGTTCGACCGGGCGGCGCCCCCGATGGACGCGCTGGCGCTGGTCGTCGAGACACTGACCGACCTGTCGGGCGATGGGACCCGTCCGGTGGTGGCGGTGTCCGGAAACCATGATTCAGGTCCGTTGTTTGAAGTACTCGATCCATTGCTGGCTTCCCGCGGAATCAGGCTGGTTGGCGACGTCAAGCGACCCGAGGAAGGCGGAGTCCTTGCCGTTACGACTCGCAATGGGGACGCGGCGATTGGCTGCTTTCCGTTCCTGCGTGAAGGGAGAGTCGTCGACTTCATGGAGGAAATGGGTTCTTGGTACGGGACCTATGCCGACCGGGTCCGCCAGATCACGACGGCCTATGCCGCCCGGGCATCGGAGTTGGCCGGACCTGATGGGGTGGCGTTGTTGATCGCTCACTTCATGGTGACTGGTGCACGAGTGGGCGGGCACGGACGGCCCAGAGGGGAACGGGCGTTGCACATGGGTGAGGCCTACTCAGCAACTTCCCAAGCAGTGCCGACGTCCCTGAGCTATGTCGCGATGGGTCACATCCATGCACCGCAACCCATCCCGGGGGCCCAGGTTCCGGCTGAATATGCCGGGTCTCTACTCGAACTCGATTTTGGCGAGGCTGGAGAGCGCAAGAGAGTCGTCATCGTCGATGCCGAACCCGGGTTGCCGGCTTCGGTCCGTTCGGTTCCACTGTCCGGCGGCCGGCGACTGATGCGGGCTACCGGTAGGTGGGAAGAACTCATTGAACGGCCCGATCTCGTCGATGCCTTCGTCGATCTCACCGTCGAAACCAACGGTCCGGATCACGGACTGGCCGATCGGGCCCGTCAGCACTTCCCGTTCCTTGTGAAGGTCGCTGCCTCATATGCTCGAACCGAAGTCGATCGATCGGCGCGGTCCGGACTGGCCTGGGATGAGTTGTACCGGGACTTCGTGACCAAACGGACTGGTGCCGAACCGTCCGATGAACGTTTGACTGCATTCCGAACCGTTCTTGATGAAGCCGGCCGCCAGGAATGAGACCGGTCACGCTCAAGCTTGACGGTTTTCGTTCCTATGCGAGCGAAATCGAGATCGATTGGACCGGCCGTCACCTCGTCGGAATCGTCGGCCCGATTGGATCGGGCAAATCGACCATCCTCGACGCAGTCTGTTTTGCCCTATATGGCAAAACCCCTACTGAGAAGGCCAATCAGCGTTCGCTCATTCACCAGCGCGCCGATGTTGGCAAGGTCGAGTTGGTGTTCGATGTCGAGGGAATCCGATGGAAATCGGTCCGGGCCCTCCGGCGGAGGGGCCAGAGCCCCCATGCCCTCTATCGCATCGACCCGGATGATCCCGACAGCGAGCCACTTGAGACGATTCTCGGAAAAGGGGACGTCGACGCCCGGATCGAGGAAATTCTCGGAGTCGACTTCGATGGCTTCAACCGATCGGTCATGCTTGCCCAAGGTCGCTTCTCCGACTTCTTGAAAGCGGGGAACGCCGATCGGGACAAGACCCTCAAGGGGGTGTTCGGGCTCGACAAGATCGACGTTATGGAGGCAGTCGCCAAACGTACTCGAGACGAGGCCAAGCGTGACCTCGACGAGTTCGGTCGCCGAAAGGCGGACCTAGACAACGTTCGAGCCCTGGCCGTTCAGGCCGAGGAGGCACTCGAAAACGCCACCAAGCGGCTGGAAGCGTTGCGCCTCGTCGAAGCTGATCTTGCCGAAGCCGATCAGCAACGCCAGCTGGAGCAAGCGAAAATCGCCAAGGCCGATGAGCGCACAGCCGCCCTTAAGGCCATTGCCGCCCGGATGCCCGACCCCGGGAGAAGTCGGGAGATTCTCAGCGAACATGCCGCCCGACAGGCCGAGCTGGCGCACGCCAAAAAACACCTGGAAGAACTTACGGCATTGAGTTTGGCCGCCAGACAGAAACGTGCGCAAGCCCTGGAATCGGTCGGAGGTGAAGCCCAACTCGCGGTGGTCCGCCAACAAGCGGCGCGGTATGACGATGCGCAAGCCGCACGCGAGCGGGAAGTGGAACGCCTGAGTATGGCCGGGTCGAACCTTGAGCAGGCCGAGAGGCTGGTAACTCAGACCCGAGCCGAAGCAGAAATAGCGGTCACCGGTGCCCAGGCGGCGGCGGCGGCGGCGCTTGCGGCGTCTGATACGTTGCGCGCGGCCGAACAAGCTGTCCACGAGGGCCAACATGCCGACATGGCCGCGACACTCCGGACCGACCTGGCCGTCGGTCATGAATGCCCGGTCTGTGCCCAGCCGGTCGCCGAGTTACCCAAAGCCGGTCGCCAGCGGGTCGCCCTCGACAAACTGGAAGCGGCTCGAGACAAGGCGCGCAGCGCTCTCGAAGAAGCGGTCAGCTCTGAGAAGATGGCCCTGACCGGCGCAGCTCGGTCGACAGAGACCGTTGCCAATGCCGCAACCAAACTGGAGGAAGCCAAGGCGTTGGTTGTGGCCGCCGGCGAATCGAAGGAGGCGGCCGTCGCCATGGTCGCCGGGATCGAATCCACGTTGTCCGGGGTTCTCGGCGAGGAACCAATCGCCCGGTTGGCCTCAGTCGAAGCGATACTCAGAGCGGCGACGGGTGAGATAGATGAGCTCGAAACGTCCCTGGCCCGGGCGCGAGGCGATGTCGAGCATGGCGCCGGATCGGTAGAGAAGGCGCAAACCGATCTTCGTACCCTCACCTCGGTCGTTGCCACCTTGGCTTCCCAACTTGATGTCGACCAGGACGACGTCGTCGATGCAGATGGAACCGAGAAGCTCCTCACCTCGGTCCGTGACATCTGGGTGCAGAACCAACAGGAGGCTTCGAAGCAGCGTGAGTTGGCCGTCGCCGATCTGGCAGCCGCCACCCGACGGCGTGCCGAAGCCATGGAGTCTGTCGGGCTATCGCCCGACGACGACTTCGGGAAGGCACTCGCCAACGCCGTAGCGGCCGTGGCCGCCACCGAGCGCGAGCTTGAGCTCCGCAAAGAACGGCTCGCCCAGTCGGCCGACCTCGACGAACAGATCACGGCGCGAGAATCAGTGGTCGGCCTCTATGACGATCTAGCGAAGGATCTGCGGCCAGGGGGGTTTCTCGGTTACCTGCTGGAAGAAGAGCGAGCAGAACTGGCCACGGTGGCTTCCGGACAATTTGAACAGCTATCTGGCGGGCGGTACCGGTTCTCTGATGGAGGAGAATTCAACATTCTCGACCTCAACGCGGCCGAACAGGTCCGCAAGGCGTCATCATTGTCAGGCGGTGAGACGTTCCTGGCGTCACTCGCTTTGGCCCTGGCGTTGGCCGAGATGGTTGCCAGGGGAAGCGGCCGACTCGACGCCTTCTTCCTCGACGAAGGTTTTGGATCC
>CAJQPD010000392.1 GCA_905480085.1 uncultured Acidimicrobiia bacterium | reverse complement strand
GATCGAGACACCGTGCATTTCACGGATGCCATCCACCGCAAGGTGCAACGCATTGAGCATCCCGAGTCCCAGCAGGTCGAACTTGACGATGCCGATCATGCCGCACGACTCTTTGTCCCATTGCAGGATCGACCGACCTTCCATCCTCCCCCATTCCAACGGGACCACCTGCCACAACGGCCGATCGGCAATCACCATGCCTCCCGAGTGAATCCCCATGTGACGGGGAAACCCGTCCAGTCGCCAGCACACGTCGTAGATCTGGTCAGCCGTCAAGCCTTCCGGGAGGGGGGCTTCGAGACGCAACTTGGCCGGATTGCGGGTGTCGATGTATTTGGAAAGGCCATCGACCTGGGCCTGGGTAAACCCGAACGTTTTGGCGACATCACGCAACACGGACCTGGCTCGATAGGTAACCACGTTGGCAACCATCGCTGCCCGCTCTCGCCCATACCGGCGGTAACAGTATTGGATCACTTCTTCCCGACGATCCGCCTCAAGATCAAGGTCGATATCGGGCGCTCTACCTCGCTCTTCTGATAGGAATCGCTCGAACGGCAAGTTGAGCCGAATCGGATCTACTTGCGTCAGTCCGATACACCGACAGATCGCCGAGTCACCTCCCGATCCTCGAATCTGACAGTAGATATCCCGTGAGCGTGCGAACTGAACAATGTCCCACACGATGAGGAAGTAGCCAGGAAAGTTCAGCCGATCTATCACGCCGAGTTCGTGCGCAAGCCTCGATAGCGCCCGGGGATCAATTCCCCCCGAGCCATCCGAGTACACCTGGCGAGCCCCCTCAAGGGTGAGATGCCGGAGGAACTCCATTTCAGACCGGAAATGACCAGGCATGGGAAAGTCGGGCAACTCGGGCGCAATCAAGTCAAGGTCGAAAGCGAGGTCTGCTCCGAGTTCCCCAGCCCTCCCCACCGCACCCGGATAACGTCGAAAACGAACCTCCATTTCGGCCGGGGTCTTGAGATGGCGTTCGTCGGTGGCCGGCCTGAACCCGTCATTGACACCGAGCGTCCTGCGACCAGCGACAGCTGCCAATACTTCAGACAAGTCTGCTTTATTGCGGCTGTCGTAGTGAACGTTATTGGTAGCGATCGTCGCCAGCCCGAGACGGGCTCCGACTTCTGCCAGAACATCATTGCGTATGTCGTCTTCTGGCATACGATGGTGAGTCAGTTCGAGGTACATGCGTTCCCCGAACAGCTCGCGCAGATGACCCGCTTCGGTCATGGCCCCTGGCAGATCACCTGCCTGAGCAGACCGAGGGACGGCCCCCTGCCAACACCCCGTCAAAGCAATGATGTTTCCCGATTCTGCGGCCGTCGCCAGATCTTCCCACGCATATTCAGGCCGGTCTTTCTCTCCACGGAATTGTGCCGTAGATACCAATTTGGAAATATCGCCATATCCCGCTGGCCCGGTGGCAAGGAGAACCAGATGATCAGTTAGCAATGGCGTGGTCGGTTTGGTCCCGTGCATACGTTTGGTACGACCTCGACGCGGCTGATCAAGATCGAAGAGCAGCTCAGGCGCGCGATCAATATCCCAGGCTTCGGCATCGACGAAGGGAGCGTCTTCGGTTTTTTCTCCAAAAACGGGCAGGCCAATTTCGGTGCCATACACAATGGGCATGCCGAACTCTTTGGCGGCATTGGCCACGTGGGCCGCCCCGTAGAAGCCGTGATGATCGGTTACGGCCAGTGCCGTGTACCCCAATTCGGCGGCCTTTTCCACCAACTCATGAGGATGAGAAGCCCCATCGAGAAAACTGAAATTGGTGTGGGCGTGTAGCTCTGCGTAGTCCATGTCGGACACCGCAGTATATCCAATGTATCGAACGTATGTTCGATACATTGGCGAAGGCTCGGCAACCCACCGGGCCGCCCTAATCTGGCGGGGTGAACGATCTCGTGCTGGATGATGATGACCAGGCAATGCTGCATGGCCAAGCAGGCCCCCAGGTGGCATTGGCGATGCGGATCGTTTCCGGCCTCGCCAGGGCATCCGGCGCCCGGAGGCTTCTCGACATCTCAGCAGCCCACATTGACGGCTGCCTGTACAACGGCGAAGCCAGCCTGGATTTCGCCAAACGCCTTGCCGGAGCCCGGGTTCGCGTACCGACCACCCTCAACGTCTCCTCCCTTGATCTCCTCCATCCCGACCTCATTCGATCCGACCCCGAAACCCAGAGTCGGGCCCGTCAACTCATGGATGCGTACACAGCAATAGGGGCTCGCCCGACCTGGACATGTGCCCCCTATCAGGACCTGACCCGACCGGCATTTGGCGACCACATCGCCTGGGCCGAATCGAGCGCCATCGTTTTCGCCAATAGCGTGCTGGGAGCCCGGACCGGCCGTTACGGCGACTTCATCGATGCGGCAGCTGCCGTCACCGGACGGGCGCCTGCCGCGGGTCTTCACCTCGACGAAAACCGGCGGGCCGGGATTGTGTTCGACGTTTCCGGCCTTTCCACCGGGCTCAAGCAGCGCGATGCATTCTTCGCCGTCCTTGGTCTGGTCGTCGGCGCTCGATCCGGTGGACTGGTTCCGGCGATCGTGGGGGTCGACACGGCCACAGAGGATCAACTGAAGATCCTCGGGGCGGCCGCGGCATCCGCCGGGTCGGTAGGTCTGTTTCATATGGTCGGGATCACCCCCGAAGCTCCAACGACCAACCAACTTACCGCTTCTGAACTGCCACAGATCATGGTGACAACCGACCTCCTCCGCTCCGCCCGTCAGCGGATTAGTGCGGACGGCGGTGTCAGCCACCTGGGTTCCGTACACCTCGGGACGCCCCACTACTCGACCAACCAACTCGATCACCTGCTCAGCACACTCGGCGGCCGTCCGATACGTCTGAGCCTGTATGTGAGTACCGGTCGCGACGTACTGAAAGCCTGGGGTCGGGAAGAGGAGCTTTCCGCCCTTGGTGTGACGATCGTGACCGACACGTGCACATATGTCACGTCGATCGTCCCTCTCGGCAGTGGCATGGCAATGACAGATTCAGCCAAATGGGCATACTACGCGCCAGGAAACATCGGCTTGCAGGCCGTGTTGGGCTCGGTCGAAGAGTGCGTCGAATCGGCCGTCTCCGGTCATCTCGTGAAACGAGACGACCAATGGACGTGACGTTTCTCGTGGCCGGGACAGGCTCAGGCCCAACTCTCGTACTTGACGAGCCACTCAGCTTCTGGGGCGGAGTCGATCCGGCGTCCGGGATGATCGTCGATCAGGCTCACCCTCAAGCCGGGTTGACCATCACCGGCCACATCATCGTCATGCCGGCCGGTCGGGGATCTTCATCGTCAAGCAGCGTCCTCGCCGAATGTATCCGAGCCGGGACCGGACCGGCCGGCATCGTTCTCGGTGAAGCCGACCCGATCCTGGCCCTGGGGGCATTGGTAGCCGCCGAGTTATACCCCGACCGGATCTGCCCGGTTGCAGTGGCCGATGACTATGAAGCCGCCACGATGGTCGGCACCATCGACCTCGTTCCCCCAGCCGCCTAGGACCAGGGAAGACCACCTGGAGGGAAACCTCCGGTTTGCCCGTCGATCTGCTCGCGCAAAATGTCCATGTGCCCGGCATGACGGGCGGTTTCTTCAATCATGTGAACCACCACGTCGCGGATCGAGAGCTCACCGTCGCCAAACGGAACCATCTCGTCGAGATCTCGGGAAGCCAAGATCTCGCGACTGATGGCACACTGCTCATCAAAGAATGCAACCATCTGGTCAACGGTTTCGTCGTCAGCTGGCGTGAATTCATCGTCGGGTGGGATCGATTCGATCTCACGCCGATCGATGACCTCCTGGAACCAGCCTTGCTCGACATATCCCATGTGCTTGACAATGCCGAGTAGCGACGTTCCGGACGCAACCATCGATCGAGCAGCCTGTTCTCTTGTCAATCCGGCGACTTTCCATCTGATGGCACCCCGGTAGGCATCAAGATATCGACTCAACAAGTGAAGCTCTGTCTCGGCGCCGGCCATCCCGCAGGCCCCTATCTAGCCGTGTTGGGGAAAGCCGAGATCCACCCCTCGATGGATCGGGTCGGGCCAGCGACTGATGATGACCTTGCCCCGGGTATAGAAGTGGATTCCGTCAGGACCGTAGATGGCGTGATCGCCGAAGTTGGAGTCCTTCCATCCGCCGAAGCTGTAAAACGACAGCGGGACCGGGATCGGCACATTGATACCCACCATGCCCACCTGGATCTCGCTCTGGAACTTACGAGCCGCGCCACCGTCGTTCGTGAAAATGGCCGTTCCATTTCCATACGGATTCGCATTTATGAGGTCGATGGCCTCTTGATACGAACTCGTCCGAACGGTCGACAGCACTGGACCAAAGATCTCATCCTGGTAAATCGACATGTCGGGCGTGACGTTGTCGAACAGGGTGGGGCCAATGAAATAACCCTCTTCGTGCCCTTCGACGACCAGTCCCCGTCCGTCCTCGAGCATGGTTGCCCCGGCAGCTTCTCCGGCATCGACGTATCCCGCCACCCGCTCAAGGTGCTGTTTGGTTACGAGCGGACCCATCTGGGCGCCCTCAACATCGCCGGGAGCCACGGTGAG
>CAJQPD010000391.1 GCA_905480085.1 uncultured Acidimicrobiia bacterium | reverse complement strand
GTTTTGTTCGATCCCGACAACCACACCGTCCCGGCATGAATGTCTACGTCTTGAGGACGGACCCTGGGTATCTCATGGGTGGTGGCAGTCGCCTCAGCCAAAGCCCACACGGCAGGGAGCCTCGACTCAGACAGCCTTCCAAGACTGGCGGCGCGACCGGCCCCGACCTCGCCGGTGGTCAGTGGCCTGGTCTGCCTGCCGGAGGGTCTCGCCGGGAGGGTCAGATCCGACGTTGGGTCATGACCCATCAGCCCCAACTCGCGCAGCATCCGAAATCCCACTTCTGCAGCAGAACGACGATTGTGTCGGGTAGCCAACGAAGGAGGCTGCCCACCCGCAAGCGGCGCATTCACCCAGGCGGCCACGTCAGCCATGTCCACGAGGCCGACGTCGTGGATCGACCGCCCAATCTCAAGAAATCGACCAAGCTTCGGCAACAAATGCCCGAGCCAGGCGACTGTCTGCTCCGAGCCAACCGAACCAACCCGACGGAGAACCAGTTCGAATGCTTCACCAGGACGCGTCGACAAATCGCTAGGCCGTGCGATACTTGCCATGTCGGACCTCTCGGTAGGTTCCGGCCAGGCCCCGGGATCGTTCTCGGGATACTGTTTGAGTCTTCCTACGCCCCTAGCCGGGCGCCGGACGGACATTCGTTGGCAAAAGTCATCGCCGGCGGTGCCACCAACCCGGAGGTAATCGAATGGGACGATGACCGCATCATCGGCGAGATCGGCAACGACGTCTCCCGAATCCTCGGAATCGAACCCGACCCGTCCTTTGTCGAGATTGTCCGCCACCGGGCGGGGATCCCCCAATACGAAGTAGGCCATAACGCCTGGTTGGCGGATCTGGACCGGCTAAGCGGCCGAAATCTCCATCTCACCGGTTGGGGATATCGGGGGGTAGGGGTCGGACACATCGCGGCAGACGCCATCCGGATCACCACTCAAATAGCTACCGAAACATCGACCTGATACCCATCAAGCCCCGGGCCCCTCGGGGCCGCGGCCCGCCAGCAAATCGACGCCGCAGCCGATGATATCCCCAGACTTGAGGACACGGTACGGCTCGCCGACATTGATTTCTGGTTCGTCTAAGCCATGGGAGCTTTTTGCGAAACGAACCTACCGAGGCCAGCAAAGACCGTTTGCACGTTCCAGGAATCCGAACAACGCGTTCCGTTGCCCAAACCACGGCGCGAAGAACCCCAGGTCAGAAGGTCCGGATAGGGTTTCCAACCGACCCCACGCGGGCAGTGATATTGCAATACTGGCTTGGGATAACTCTAATTGTCGCTCGACCTGTTACCACGCACAGCGCTTCAACAGCGGATGCCTAATGACCGAACATCCTGACGATATTCGCCTTCTAGCCGCCTCTTGGCGCCGTCATCTCGACGCTGCCAACCTCGCAGACCGCACAATCGGCACCTATCTGGCTGCCACTGATCAGCTTACCGCCTACCTCGAGACCGAACGCCAGCATTCGCTGCGGTGTACCGAAATCGGGCGTGAAGACATCGAAGCGTTCGTCACCTGGCAGCGAACCACCCGCTCAGCCTCGACGGCTTCGAACCGCTACCGGGCGCTCCAGCAGTTCTGGAAGTGGCTGCTCCTCGAAGAAGAAATCACTGTCAACCCCTTCGATCGGATGCGACCACCCAAGATCGAAGTAACCGAAGTACCAGTGGTCCCCGCCGACGACCTACGCAAACTGTTCAAGGCGTGCGAAGGTACTGACTTCGCCGCGCGCCGCGACTCGGCACTCCTCGCGCTCATGCTTGACACGGGCGCCCGCCTCGCCGAAGTGGTCGGACTCAAAGTCACCGACGTCGACCTGGACCGTCTCGGGGTAGCGATGGTGCACGGCAAAGGCCGCCGAGACCGGAGCCTGCCACTCAGCCCCACCACCATCAAAGCCCTGGACCGCTACCAGCGTGCCAGAAGGAACTCGCCATCCGCGCACCTCGACTGGTACTTCGTTGGGAAACAGGGGCGGCTCACCGGCCCTGTTGGCCAAGGTGCGAACCGACGAATAGATAGGCGGCAGCAGCGAAGGCTACTTGTGCGACCAGGTTGACGGTCTGTTCGGTCCATTGAAGAGCGATCGTCTGGTCGGGAATGCGTGCAAAGCCTGGGAGGACAAGAACCACCAGCAGGTTCACCGCAAACAAGACCCCGGGCCGCCGCCAACCTTGCGACCACGAGTATCGGATCAGGTGCCACACGGCAACAGTGTTTGCGATAGCTGCAAGGCTCAGCAGGATAAAGAACCAGCCCCGACCATCCGACCCGAGTGCGGCCATGCCCGCCAACCCATAGGCGCCGACGTTGATCCAGGCTGCGGTCCGCCATCCGCTCTCTGACTTCCGCAGCGCTGACCGGATGCCGACGGCGGCGAACACGAAACCAGCTCCTAGGAACACGAAGAGACTGTTGTCGAGCCAGCGAATGTCGGTCGCCCCATCGGAGAGCCCGAGAATAAGCTTCCAGGTTGCCTTCGCCACACCCCCGATCGTGATGAGCGCCCATCCCGCCAAGACCATACGTCCGATGGGCGATCGAGACCTTAAGAGACGACCGATCAGGAAGAATCCGATCGACGAGAGCACGACCGGCACGTAGTCGTAGAGCGCCAGGCCGACGGTATATGACTCAGCCACCGGCAGGGCTAGACCGTTCCGAGAAAACCAAGTAGGGCCCATAGTCGTCGAGGACGCCGAAATCTCCGCTGTATGTGTAACCCCAGAAATTCTCGAACAGAAATATCCGTGGCGGGAAGTACGTCAGCAGCGGCGCAGCGACGACGAGAACGGCCAACAGCGCGACGGCCCGTTTCTTGATCGCTGGCCGGAACGGTTCACGAATCATCCAGCGGTAAGCCAACCACTCGCCGAGACCAACGCCGAAGACACCTGTCAGTATGTCCAGCGTCAAAGTGCCTTTCCCATAGAGCGGCAACCAGATTCCCAGGTAAAAATAGAAGGACGTGATGATACCGAGCGGCGTCACTGCCAGGGCCAGCGTCTTGGCGGCCCAGTAGTTGTTGGTGTACTCCTTGGTGTACGGATGTTGGATCGCCGCCCAGATCAGTCCTCCCCAGAAGAAGATCTTGAGATGCTCGTAAGTAGATTCATTAACAGAGCCGAAAAAGGTCATCGGATACCAGAACCCCGACAATTCGAAGGCGAAGTGCCCGAGGGACGCCAACAACGTCACGCCGAATACGGCGGCCACCTGCCAAATCGCGATCTTTCGTTTGTCAACCATCGTCTACAAACCCCCGAAGAGAAAAAGGGCGCCGACTGCTGACACAACGCCCCCGGGCACCCGCATCACCGTCCGCCCGTACTTGTAGCGACCGGCTATGTCGCCGATCAGCAAACCGAACAAATGGATTGCCGCCGTGCCGGTAAGAAACCCCAGCGAATACACGACCGGTTCGGCAATGTCGGGTACTTCGGTTCCGTGGGCAACGCCGTGGAAGATTCCGAAGAAGGCCACCGCCGCCATTGCGACCCGCACGGTCATTCGCTGGTCGAGCGCGATCACCAAGCCCAATCCAAGAACCGACAATGCAATCGCTCCTTCGATAACTGTCGAGCCGGGGTCGACTCCCAGCACCCCCAATGTACCCCCGATGGCCATCGCGCTCACAAAAACGGCGGGCACTTGCCAGATCGCCCGCCCCCCGATTAGCGCCGACACCACTCCCACACTCAACATCGCTAAGAGGTGATCGAGGCCCAACACAGGGTGCACAACCCCACCGAAATAGGAACCGAAACGAATCACCTGATTCTCATGCGCCATAGCCAACGTTGGAACGAGCAGAAGCCCGGCCACAATGGCTACCACGACCACGAGTCGCGTCTTAGTTTTCATATACCCCCAATACGTCGCCGGCGGCTACCTTAGATTGCAGGCTCATCGGAAGGCGACCATGCCGGGAAACTCGAATGGCTAGCCGACGCCCGAGAGGGCGGGCGGGACCACCAGGACTCGATCAATATGCGGACAAGTTGTGCGGGATCACCGGCTCTCCTCATACGCATATGGTGCTTTTGGCCAGGCATCTGGCATGTTTGGAGGATCCGCGGCGTCAAATACCGGTCGGTGCACTCGTCGAGAGCTGCCGGATGTTTTCGAGCAGGCCAGTGAGGTCGGGATGAATATGATCGCTGGTCTTTGCCGCATTGCGCATCTTGGCCGTCGTGATCTTGACGCCACGATGTTCGACGAGCCAGTCTTTGATTCCTTGATCGGCGAAGACGTGCTGACGGTCTTCGATCCGAGCCTCGGGTTCACGACCGGAGGCGGATGGCTTGCATGGCCCGAGACCGGAGACAAGACGAACTTCGGGTTCACGATCTCGTATAACAAGAAAGCGACCAACGTCAAGGGCAGCTTCCTGCTGATCCGTCATCTCGACGATGGCAGCATCTATCGGGTCAAGTCGAACGCAGTCGAAGGGCTGTCGGTCGGCGATGAGTCAGGTTTCGGGTGGGCGGCATTCACGACGAAAGCCACCTATCGCGACCCGTCGATGGCTGACCCGGAAGGCAACTATGAGGTCACCGTCTACGTCGAGGATCACGGCAGCGACGGCGACAGATTGTGGATCGAGATCCGCGACCGTGACGGCGCAGTCGTAGATGAGTTCAATCTCGCCAGGCCAGCGACGTCCAACGCCATTGAGATCGCTCACGGGAACATCGTGGTTCCGCACACCCAGAGACGGGGAGGCGGACCGAAAGCTGAGTGAGGGGCAGGATCTTCAGGAAGGAGACCGCCCAGTCAGTCGCTTTGCGACCGACACTTGATATGCGAGTTCAAAGACTCAGAACAGGCTGAGAACGGGATGGACCGCGGCTGTTCTCGAGGGCAACCGTCTCACGGATCTGAAGCGCTAGCCAGATGGTTTCACCAGACCAAGCATCGCCCCTACCGGCAGGTTCTCAGCGCGTTGCTGAGAACCTTCATAGAGCCCAACGGTGTACTCGCCATCATTCGGAAAGGTCGGGTACCGTTCCAGGTAGTGGACGGTCGATTCGAAACGGTCCGACGCCGTAGAAGCGAAGATGAGGTCGTCGCCGACCTGGCTGGACTTAAAACCACCGACGTCGATTTGTACCACCTCGGCGTAGCGATGGTCCACGGCAAGGGCCGCCGAGACCGGAGCCTGCCGCTCGGCCCAACCACCATCGAAGCGGCCGTGCTCTGGCCAGCCTCGTCCATGACGTCCGTTACCGCACCGCCGCCCTTCATCAGCAAGACGCTCTGCTATGGCCTGCCCAATCCCGCTGGCTGCGCCAGCCACCAGCGCTACTCGTCCCTGCAGGCGTTCCACTTCGTTCCTCTTGGTTTCGGCGACCAACTTCCGAGCGCCTCCCTACGCCTTCAGACCCTGGGATCCACGATTGCACAGGGCACACGAGCCATCAACGGCGAGTCTGCCCTGTTTCACCGGCCAGGCCGAGCATCCTTCGACCATGACCGTGGGCGGTTAGCACTACCGCGCAACCGCTAGCGGGCGCCCGGCACTCTGCGAATCGGACCGGATAATTCCTCTCGCGCGGTGCTGGGAACGTTACGCCCCCGGTCCAACGTGCATAACCCGCATCAT
>CAJQPD010000390.1 GCA_905480085.1 uncultured Acidimicrobiia bacterium | reverse complement strand
CAACCGACTGGTCACGCAGTACAAGGCGGCCGGCGTCGATGCTGAGCGAATCTTTGTCCTGAACATGCTTCCCGACCTGGTTGCCAAGATCGTCGATACCGTCAATAACGTGTCGATCGACAAAGTGTCGGTCATTGACGGTGGGAGCAACGGCTCCGGTCAGGGAATCCCTGGATTGTTATCGCAGTTGCCGGCTTCGGTGATCAAGATCACCGAGCAGATCGAGAATGCCACCGGGGTGAACATTCTGTCGGGTTTGAATCGGCCTTTGACCGGTGAGAACCCTGCGGTGACCGAGACCGTGCCGCCGATGCCATCGGCAGCCGACGAATAGACCTTCGGAGCGTCGCCCGCACAGCATCAATCGGAGTCCCCTCGCCCTCGGTCGGGGGGACTTTGGTTGTCTTCGAGATCACTCCAGGCCGGAACGCGATGAGCGCCGTTCTGGCGGAGGTCGTTTGTGTCACCATTCATCGATTGCGAATTGGGGAGCCCGAGACATAGAGGATGGTTCCTCCGACAGCCAGAGCCACCAGCGCCAGAGCGCCCATTAGGCCGACGGCGAGTTGTGGGCCCGTGAAGGGAAGACTCGCGGGAGTACTGCTGTCGGGCGGCGGGAGAGTGGTGGGAGGATTCGATCGGGCAAGGGCTGCGTCGATACCCGTAACAACGGTCCGCACATTGACCGCGATCGGATCACCGCCCAGGAAAATCACCGTGCTGGTGACGTCGGCTTGGTTGTCCCAACATTCCGGCCTGTAGTCGAGCGCATCGAAGCACACGTGGTAGTCAGCCGCGTAGAGGCCCTCGATCCGGTAGGACCCATTGGCGTCCGTCACTGAGGCCCCAGACGGACCCTCGGCCGAGCCGTCTTCGAGGACGGCGACCCAGGAAATGTCAAACGCGGAGATCGGGGCCCCCGATACCTGATCGGTGACCCGCCCTTCGATGACACCTCCGAGGCTTAGCGCCCAGTCGACAGTGGTCACTTCGCCCCCGACCACCGTCACCAGGTCCGCCGAGTGGAAGTCGTCTGCATCGTCCCACCATTCGCGGGCATACGGACCCGATTCATTCGACGCCATGAGGCGATACTCGCCCGGAGGAAGCGAGCCGAGGCTATAGCGGCCAGCTGTGTCCGTGAGTCCGGTTCCATTACCTGGGCCCATTGCAGAAAGCAGCACGTTGGCCAGCGGGGCTTCCGTGACGTCATCCGTGACAGTGCCGTGTATTGCTCCGTTGGCGGTGGTGATCGCCACTGCAACCAATGCGGAAACGACCACCTTGGTTCCATCGGCTCGAGTTACCGATACGGTCACCGTGTCACGCACCTCACCAGACTCCCCGGCAACCCAAACGCGGTACCGACACCCCCAGCTGTAGGCACCGAAGTAGGTTCCGGGTTGGCGAGTGGCAGGTAGTGCACAGGTCGTGTCCGTTAGAACGGGATTGGCAGAATCGGAGACATCACCATATCGATCGCTCTTGATCTCGGTAACTGTCATGGGTTCGTCTAATGGGGTCAGATTCAGTAGAACATCGAAGGAAACCGTGCCCCCGGCCGGTACCACTTCAGCGGGATCGACCCATACCCAGATCTCGACCGGGCCCGTCTGGGCCAGGGCCTGAGTCGGCCACGTTAACGCGATACAGGCAGTGACGGAGAGGAGAAGCAAACCGATCCGTTTCACGATACGCCTCCGTGATTGGAGTTGGACTCTTGGAGTCTTATTGGCGTCGAACCGTGGTTCGAGCGAGCCTATGAACCCATTAATGCTCTCGCCAGTTGGTCGTGGACAGAGGCCAAAGCCTTGTCGCGGTTGTTGGATCCATCTTGGGCGAATCCTTTGTACTCAAACAAGTTGACATCGGTTTCCGCAGACCTAGAGAGCCGCGCCGGGCGCTCTCGAAGCTCGCTGACGAGTAGACATTCGGCCTGTAACCCGCCCGTGCATTAGCCTGTGCGGGTGGCACGTCTTCGTCTCTTCGCCAATCTGAGAGAACTGGCCGGGACCGGAAGCGTCGACATCGACGCGGATACGGTCGGTGACCTCTTGACCCAGGCCGGGTCAACCTATGGTCCTTCCTTCGTGGCGGCCCTGGACACCGCCAAGGTCTGGGTCAACGGTGAGCCGGCGACGGCCGCGGCGGCTGTGAAGCCTGGCGACGAGGTAGCTGTGATCCCGCCGGTTTCCGGCGGTGCCGCCACGATCCTCGACAATCCCCTGCTGGCCCCGGTGGGAGTCGTCGGATCGGCCATCCTCATATCTGTCGCCAACGCCTATCTGTCCGTTGCCTGGTTTGCGGCCGCGGTGGTCCTCGTACTGAGCCTCTGGGCGGTTGACATCGTCCGGCAAACCAACTCGGGTGGGATGGCTATGCAGCTTCCCCCGGTTCTCATCGGGATCATGGCAGGGACCGCCTTCGTGGTGGCCTCGCCTGGTGATACCAGGGGCTTTGAGGCGTTCGGGCTGGTGATGGTCGTCTCGTTGATCGTCTCGCTCGTTTGGTCGGTGGCCGTCGAGGAGGCCCGCCATTTGTCGGCGGTGGCGAGCACGACCGTGATGACGACGATGGCGGGCTTGGCGGCTGCCTCCATGATGGCTGCCCGCCTGGTTGGAGGGCCGACCGTCCTCGGAGTGTTCCTGGTGCAGGTGATCGTGGCTGCGGTTGCGACGGTCGTTGCCTTCAGGGTGGCCATCCTTGATCCCAGCATCGTCGGGTCGCTTGGCGCAATCATCGCCGGTGTTATCGCCGCCAGTCTCTGGGACCTACCCATTGTCGAGTTCGTCCTCGTCGGGGTAGCTGTTGCTTTGGCGCTGTTGGCCGGGAAGGGGTTTGGCGGACTATGCCGAACCGGTGAGCCGTATGTGATCGACCGTCCGCCCGGGGTCCTGGGTGACCTCGATGGGGCCGTACTGGCCGCCGGGATCATGCTGCCCATCTTCTTGCTGGTTACTACCGCCTAATCGCCTCGGCCACCTGTGCTACGTCGTCCAGAAGAGGCGTCCGAGGGCCAATCCGGCTGCGGCAGCCACGACACCGGCGAGCAGTGATCCAAACAGGTTCGTCAATCCGAGCGCCATCTCACCGCGGCTAACCAGCTCCACCGATTCAACGGTCCAGGTGCTGAAGGTCGTAAACCCGCCCAGCACCCCGACCGTCAGGCCCGTGCGAGCTGCCATGTCCCATTCCGGGTGATTGGCTGCGAGCGACGCCACGATCCCGAGGATGAACGCACCGATGATATTGACGAAGAACGTTCCCCAATGGATTCCGGGGAGATCCTTCATCCAGTTTCCGATGGCGTACCGTCCGGCCGAGCCGACTGCTCCACCCAGGGCCACGAACATAAGTGTCTTCACGATGCGCCAGCCTAATGGTCGCGAAAACCATCTTTGTGTCGGGGTGCGGGTTTAGCCTATTGAGCGTGCGAATCTCCACATCAGTTTTTCTGGTGGTGTCGTTGGTGCTCGGGCTGACGGCCTGGGATCCCGCCCCAGCCATTTCGATTGACCGCCAAGCGGTCGATGAAGCCTGCGCGGCTTCAAAACACGCCTTGACCGTCGTTGAGGATGGAGCGTCCCGGCTCGATGAAGCGGTGAGGCGTTATGTTGAGATCAACAATCAGCTTGAGCGCCAATCCCTGGAAACCTTCGGGTTGCGGGCGGAAGCTTCTGAGAAGTCCGATACCGTGTCGGGTCTTCGCCAGGTTGTCAACGACCAGGCGGTGAAGCTCTATATGACCGGCTCGGCCACGCAAGGGTCATCGCTACTTGGGTCTCAGTCCATTACGGACTTCCTGACGGGTCGCCAAATGCTTTCGGGCCTGAGCGAACGCAGTTTTGACACGGCGGTCGAATTGGAAAGCCAAATTCAGGATCTTCTTGCACTGAATGACGAGTTGCAGGCTCGCAACGATCAGCTCGATGACTTGCGAGCCGAGCTGGAGCAGCTCGCCCTGGAGACCAACCAGGCACTGCAAGCCGCCCAGACGGCATACTTCGACCTTGACACCGAATGTGCCCGGCTCTACAACGAATACCAGGCCGAGCAGCGGCGGCTCGACGCCGAACGAGTGGCCAATGCCACCGGTGGTCTGTCGATGGAGGCCACGCCGGGCTTTGTATGCCCGGTTCGCCAGCCATTCTCGTTTGTCAACGATTGGGGGTTCCCCCGCGACGGTGGCGCCCGAACCCACAAAGGAACGGATGTGTTTACCCCGTACGGCCAGGAGCAGTATGCCGTCGCCAACGGAACCATCGAACTGCTATCGGGTGGCCTTGGCGGCACCGCTATCTGGTTGGTGTCCGACTATGGAGTCCGTTTCTATTACGCTCACATGAGCGGGTATGCGCCGGGACTTACGAACGGCCAAACCGTGGCCATTGGCGATCTTGTCGGATACACCGGGAACACCGGCAACGCCAGGACAACACCGCCTCATCTTCATTTTGGAATACGAGCGTCGACGGGGAGCTGGGTTAACCCCTATCCTACGTTGGCACGAACTTGCGGATAAGGAGCATTGTGAGCGAGAAACGACGTCGAATCGATCAGGTTCTCGACCCGGCCTATGTTACGAACCTGACGGGCCTTGAGCTTGGCGAGCTTCGTGATCGGCGCCAATTGGCAGCTGACGTCGAAAGCGAACTCTCGTACTATCGCCGAATGCTGCACGGTCGGATGGACCTGCTCAACTTTGAACTGGCGCGCCGTCGCGGAGACGAGAAGCGTTCCCTTATTGAAGCGTTGCCCGAAATTCTCGGGGCCGGGGAGCGAGCGGGCGGGCAGACCGGACGGGTCCGGGGAGAATTCGACCTGGCGTTCGTCGGTGACGGAAATCGGCCGATCGACGCAGCCCTACAGGACGATTTCCTGACCCATGTCTATGACCTCGAAGTGTCCGAACTCGAGGATATTCTCACGGCTCTCACCGAGGCCGAACGCGAGGTGTCGGAGACCCGCCGGTCGATCCAGGTTGTCTTCGACACGGTTCAACAAGTCATCTCCGATCGATATCGAGAGACTGTTGTCGGCGACCTTCCCGATTGACCCTGCTCGGTCGAGTAATTCGTAGCGGGGTAGTCGAAGCAGAACACCACGGTGCGGTCGCGGTGGTAGCCCCTGATGGTCGATTGATTGCATCTATGGGCGATATTGATCGGGTCTTCTATGGTCGTTCGTCTCTGAAACCCTTCCAGGCCAGGGCGGCTCTTGATCTGGGGGCGTTGGTGACTGGCCCTTCCCTGGCCGTCTCTTGCGCCAGCCACGGTGGACTTCCGGTCCATGTCGCCTATGTCAGAAGCATGCTTGCCCGGGTCGGTCTCACCGAAACGGCGCTCCTCACGCCGGCGACCTGGCCCGCCAGTGATGACCAGGGTCGGCGTTACTTCGCCACCGGCCAGACCCATCCCCAGCCGATCTGGCACGGCTGCTCGGGTAAGCACGCTGCCATGCTCCAGGCCTGCGTGGTCGCCGGTTTTCCAACTGAGTCATACCTTTCGTTCGATCATCCGCTTCAAGACCAGATCCGGAATCGCCTGGCGGAGGCGCTTGGCCACGATCTGTCGGCTCCCGTCGTCGACGGGTGCGGAGCCCCGTTGTACGAAGTGTCGGTTCGATCATTGGCAAGGGGCTTCGCCCGGCTCGCCGTTCACCCTGAGTATCGGGAAATCTGGACGGCGATGCATCGTTATCCCGCCCTGGTTGGTGAGAACCCGAGAGCTGATCAGTTGGCTGCGACGGTGGCTGAGGTGGCTGCCAAGGTCGGTGCGGAAGGGCTCATCGGGCTCGGCGTACGGTCTCAGTTCGGCATAGCGATCAAATCGTGGGATGGTTCCATAAGAGGAATCGAAGCGGGACTGGTGGGAACGATGGAACAACTCGGGCTACTGAATGGTTCCTCACGTCGTCTGCTACGTGAGCGCCTCATCGTGCTTGGCGGGGGCGAACCTCAAGGTCATGTCGAACCGACTGTGGAACTGGTGTGAGTTCATTTTCTGATCCCCAATTTTTGATGCCCCCTGTAGCGGGTCAACTCGGTCCCTTTCCCCACAGCGACTTCCTCGAAACGGTTTGGAAACATACAGCTGGTCCAACCGACGAACTGTGGATTGTGAGTGATGAGCGGGGATTGGTCCCATTGTCAGTGGTTGGAAATACAATCCGGTTCGTCGGGAGTGCCGACTTGGTCGACTATCGCAGTCCGCTGGGGGAAGGCACAGCTGACCTCATCGCCGGCGCTATCAGGTCCCGGCCGAAGGGCCTGCGGGTCGTTGCTGATTCACTACCCCGCCCGGCCGCCGATGTCGTCGTGAATGGACTTGCGGCGGCCGGTCTTGCGGCGTTCGTCGAGGAACATTCGTTGGCAGCCGTGCTTCAGCTTCCGGATAGTTTTGAAGAGTACCTTGAGCGCCTCGGCAAGAAAGAGCGGCACGAGACCCGTCGGAAACGCCGTCGGTACGAGGCGGAACTCGGCGAGGTTCGTTTCGATCGCGAATCTCTGCCTGGCCCCCGATTTGACGAGTTTGTCATGTTCCATCGGCAATCACCGGGTGACAAAGGTGGTTTCATGACAGATGACATGGTTGCATACTTCCGAGACCTGTTGGAACTCGATGGATGGGGTATTGACGCGCTCGTTGACGACACCGATGCGATGGTCGCAGGTGGGTTTGGCTACCAGGCTCAAGACGCCTATTTCTTGTACAACAGTACATT
>CAJQPD010000389.1 GCA_905480085.1 uncultured Acidimicrobiia bacterium | reverse complement strand
CATGCCGAGGAAGACGCCGGTCTGGTTCACCTCGGTGACGGCACTTGACGAACAAGAAAGCGCCAGTCGGATTGTCGTTAGTGTCGCACCATGACGACCGCATCTGAACTCGCTGACGCCTACTGGCAGTATCGCAAACAGACCAACCATTTCGCCGGACTCATGCGCGGAGACCTGACCTACCTGGAACGCTGGACTGACCTGTCGGCTGCGGGGACCCTGGCGGCCGTTGCCAGGTATGAGGCGTTCGCTGCCGAGGCTCGGAGTCTGGTACCCGACAACCTGACCGATGAGGTTCTCGCCGCCACCGTGGCCGCTTCAGCCACGAGCGACGCCCTGACGTACGCTGCCCAAGCCGAACTACTCGGACCCAACATGCAAATGGGGGTGGTTTCGTGGCTTCTGCCCGGCCTGACGGTTCAGCCATTGGTCACTGCCGACCATGGCGATCGGTACCTGGCGAAAATTGAGGCGTTCCCGAAGTTCGTCGCTCAGTTGATCGATCGCTTGCGGGAAGGATCCGTTTCAGGGAGGGTCCCTTTGGCGCGACACGCAGCCGATACCGCCGCCCGTTTGACGGCCTTGTTGGCTGCCCGGGATGAACCGTTTGTACAGCAAGCTGCCCCACTCGAGTTCGATCCGTCCGATGCGGTTGCGTGGAAGAGGGACCTGGCCAGGCTCATCGAGTCGCACTTGAAACCAGCTCTCCAACTACTGGTCGAAGAACTCATCAACACAACCGTTCCCGCCGGCCGTCCGGACGATCGGCCAGGCCTGGTTCACCTCACCGGGGGTATCGAGCTGTACCGGCGCCTTGTCAAAGCCCACACGACGCTCGACGTTACGCCTGAACATGTCCATGCGGTTGGCCTCGAGCAGGTTGCCAGGTTGGAAGCCGAATACGGGCAACTGGCCGGACCACTGCTCGGGGTGACCGACATCGACGACATCTACGAACGGCTCCGCACCGATGACTCGCTACACCATCACGACGCCCCGTCGATCATCGCTGACGCGCTTCGAGCATTCGAGAAGGCCAAGGCGGCGATGGGGGACTGGTTTGGCACCCTGCCCAAGGCTGATTGCCTTGCCAGCGCTACCGAGGTCGGGGCGCTCGCCTACTACCGCACTCCCAGCGAGGACGGGACCCAACCGGGCCACTTTTTCTTCAATACCTCCGAACCGACCATGTGGGCCACGTTCCAGGTGGCGGCCATCGCCTATCACGAGGGTATCCCCGGCCATCACCTGCAGCTTGCCCTCGGCATGGAGAACGAGAGCGTCCATCCCCTCCACCGGCACCTGTACCTGCCGGGCTTTGGCGAAGGGTGGGGCTTGTACACCGAACGGCTCGCAGACGAAATGGGGCTGTACGAGGACGACTGGGAACGGGTTGGCATGCTCTTCGCCGACTCTCTGCGGGCCTGTCGTCTCGTGGTCGATACGGGGATGCACGCCCTCGGATGGACCCGCCAACAGGCTATCGACTACATGGTCGATCACTCTCCCATGGCGGTCTACGAGGTCGAACAAGAGGTTGATCGGTATATCGGAGCGCCCGGCCAGGCGACCAGCTACATGATGGGACGACTCGAGATCGACTCGATCCGGGCCGAAGCAGAGCAACGACTCGGAGAGAGATTCGACATCAAGGCGTTCCACGACGCGGTGCTGAGCAACGGAACCGTACCGCTGCCGGTTCTGAAGACCATCGTTACCGCCCGACTTCCCTAACCGGGGAGGTCAGCCAGATCAGAAACCGGGGTCACCATTGCAGGCAACAATTCGTTCGATCGCGAAGAGTTCGCCGGGTTGATCGGCCTCTTCGATCGACTCGGAGTAATGGATGATTCGGAGGGCGGAAAAGGCTCTGAGGTATTCGCCCGGTTCGAGCCGGAAGTTATCGGTGGGGGGACCCGCAACCGCTAGGTGCGTTCTGAAGTGATGCTCGGCGATGAGCCAGCCATCTGGTTTCAGCGCCGTCACCAGTTTGGGCCATAGCTGTTCGCTCCGGAACCGGAAGTTCGTGATGAGGTCATAAGCGTGGAGTCCGAGTTCCCGAGTGTCGAGATCCGCGACTTGCCAGTCGATCGTCAGACCCCGTTCGGATGCCGTTTTGTGGCCCATGGAGATCGCCGTTTCGGAAATATCGATCCCTACGGTCTCAAAACCCGCCTCGGCTAGAGCAAGACTATTGCGACCAGCCCCACACGCAACGTCGAGAGCTCGTCCAATCGGGACCCGCGGGAGCCACTCGGCCAGAAACGGTGACGTCCAGTCTCGCGGCTGATATCCGCCGGTCGCGTACCGATGTTCCCACTTTGCCTTTTCGTCTCTCGCCACAAATGGAGTGTACGCCGCGTATCGCTTCGTTGCCGCTCCAGGTAGTGGCCTAGGCAAACATAGAATCGGACGAGCGAGAGGAGAACCCGTATGACCGATTCGCGCGATGAGTTATCCCGCTTGGCCGGCGAATTAGCCGACCTACCCGACGATGCGTTCCGCCAGAAGTACGACGTCAGTATTCGGATGGATGCGATCCGCGCCACACTCCCGGTGCTCCACAAGGATGATGGACGCACGGTGGGCGACATGGAGATCGAATTGCGCGAACACCGCCGTCATCTCGACGAAATCATGACAACTTCGGCTATCGCGATCACACCGATGTCAGATGGTGCCGGCGGATCTGGGGACGCGGCCCATGTCATGCTTCGTCAGCAACTAGTGCACAGCGGCGACTGGATCCGGATTCGGATCGGTGAGTTGGAATCGGCGATTGACCGGGTGAAAGCAGACGACTGAACCGATCCGGTGTGCAGTTTTCTTCTTCGCTCGGTATTGTTATATGGGCCCGACGGGCAAACTCGGAGGAAAACATGAAATTTTCGAAATTCTTGGCAGTCTTGGTTCTGCTGACCATGGCGCTTGCGGCGTGTGGCGGAGAAGATGCTG
>CAJQPD010000388.1 GCA_905480085.1 uncultured Acidimicrobiia bacterium | reverse complement strand
GACGTGCTGACCACGCTTCCCGCCACGTTCGACGAGAAGAGCTTTATGTCCCAGGCGATCGGACTGGGTCAGAGCTACCAATCCCAGGGCAAGATCACCGCCGCCGAATCCGTGTCTCAGGTCTTCTTCAAAACGGCGTTGGACCTTGCCAAGAACCGTGGATTGGCAGGAGAACGCGCCGAGAGCCTCAGCGAGTCCATCCTCGAGCAACGCCGCGCAGCCTTTATCGAAGAGATCGACGATTTACTCAGCCGGATTCGAACGATCGCGGCGGCCAAAACGTAACCGCCCCGAGCTAGGGAGCCATTCTCGAGTACGAGCCATAGTGGTGGATGGCCACCCCGCCGTAACCGGTATCGCCCCCGAAAGCCGCCTCCACCTTGGTCAATTCGGCCGCCATGGCGTCGGCTCCTTCCTCCCAGAAGGTGACCTTGTCCAAAGATGCCGGACCGGTCTCGACTCCCACGACGACCCGCTTTGACATCTGCGACCCCAGAGCCACTTCAAAACCCGCCAGATCAATGATCCCGTCGACCCCGTCGGCATGGTCCCGATAAGCCATGACCACTACCCCATCAGTGGCAGCCATGGTCAGTTCCACAAGGGTTCGACCTTTCGTCTGATACTCGGGGAGGTCCCACCAGAATGGAACGGCAACCAGCATCTCGGTGGAACCGGCGGCCTGTCGGGCAGCAGTCAGATTCTTGAGATATGAGGAGATGAGCCGGGATCGTTTCCTCGTATTCGACCAATCGCTCAGCAGGTATGGCTCGACGTCGGCGACGATTCCGTCGAACAAGCCGAAGCCAACCACCTCATCCGTCCAGCCAACCCAGTCGTCGCGATTCAGAGCCCAGGAGGCATCACCGGCGACAGCCCAGACCCGGAGTCCGCGGGTCCGGGCGTCGTCGATAAACGACGCATACCTGGTATCTACTGAGAAACCAGGTGGTGCGCTTACATACACATCGGTTACGCCGTGTGCGGACGCAAAGTCGGAAACCCCTTCGACCGGTCCGTCCCAAACCCACATCGCTCGATCCGACGAGGCCCCGGCGGGAACTGCCAGGGCCATGACGAGTCCAGCGAGGGCGAACATAACCATGATGCGTTTCATTTCGGTAGCCCCCATTAGCTCGACAGTGACCCTAGGCAAACCTACCCGCGAACGAAAGGGACATATTGAAGTCACTCTAAGTGACTAGTGACCGAGCGAACCGACCTGGTCCGCGGAAGGCTCCGCTCAGCAGAACCACGGCTCAGTGAGCCGTGGCCTCCCTTCAAAACTCCCTATTTCTAGGGATTCAGGCGGCAATTCGGCAGCTTCGAGCGCCATGGCAAACAGATCGAGGATGATCGCATTCGATGGAGTATTCGACCGCGTAGAGTGTTCGACATGTTCGGCGTAGCGATCGGCGAGTTTCGCCGTTCGCGCATCGATCGCCGTCCATGCGTAGGTGAGCCGCTCAGCGTCATACGCGCCAAGTTGAGCTTCCAGTTCCGACCTGTCCAGGAGGACGGATCCTTCGGGAATCAGCAATTTGATAGTGAATTGAATCGGATCGGTCGGCAAATCGTATGACGCAACGAATCGGAACATGTCGACAATGTCCTCGACCGTCGTCCACGGGGTGAACGGCAGCCACGAAGGCCGGATGTCGATTCCGGCCGCCCGCATGATGTTCACGGCGACGGCCATGTCGTTGCGGGTATGGCCCTTGTCAAGAATGGCCAGAACGCCATCATTGGTCGACTCGAAAGCCGACACGGCAAACACAACACCGGCTGCCGCCACCCGACCCCATAGATCCTGGTGTTTGAGAATATGCTCGACCTTGACGGTGATGTCGTACGTCAGGCTTGGGAATCGCTGGTGGCTCTCTTCGAGGATTCGCATGGCATGGTGCGGGCCGTTGAAAAAATCGGGGTCACCGAACGTGATGTGCTCGGCACCCATGTCGACGAGTTGAGCGATGTCGTCGAGCACCACGTCAGCCCCCACCACCCGAAAGAGCCCGTCGTAGATGGCAGGAATCGGACAATGCCCACATCGATGGCGGCACCCGTGACTGGCTTCGACGTAGCCGACGATCCGATCGTCGCCTGATCCCTCGAGCCTGGCGTAACGGCTGAGTGGTGGGAGCAAGTCTCGGGCCGGGAGGACAAAAGTAGATTTGACGAGGTCAGTGGTGATTCCCCCGTCAAGCGTGTCCACCCATGACGCCAGGGCAGCCTCGTATTCACCGATGATGATGCGGTCGGCCAGGCGGCCGAAGGTTCGATCCTTGCCGATGCCGGCGTACAGCCCATAGAGGCAGACCGGGAGATCCGGGAAACGAGCCTTAATCCGGCCAGCCACCTCGACAGCGAGACGCATGGCAGTGTGCATTGGAACGGAAATCGCCACCGCCTGGGCCCATTCGACATCCACCCAGTCCAGCGAGTCGATGGCGAGGTCCTGGGCTCGGACGTCATGCCCATTGTTCCGCAGAACAGCCGCCGGCGAAGCCACGTGAAGCGGCTGATGGCCCATCTCGTATGTGGAAATTAGCAGTGCTCTCACCCACATAGCCTATCGCCCTATGTGGGCTTCATGGCTGAAGCCATATCCTTCAACGGTTCGCGGGGAGCCGAACTCGTCGGGATCTTCCATCGCCCTCATCGTGACGTCCGGGCTGACATGGGCATGGCCCACTGTTTTACGTGTTCCAAGGACCTTGCATCCCCGGGTCGGATCGCGGCCCATCCGACCCGGCGGTGGTGGCTAAACTCCTGATCAACTGGTTCGATAGGACACTGTGATGGGATTCGATTTCGTCGAGGAACAAATTCGACTCGCCCAAGAACGCGGTGATTTCGACAACCTTCCTGGCACCGGCCGACCGATCGAAAGCCTCGACCGCCAGTACGACCCGGACTGGTGGGCACGGGATTTCATGAAACGGCTGACAGCCGAGGATACCGAGCGGAGTCGGTCGGCCGGATTGGAGCGCAAGCTGGCCGGAGCCTGGGGATTGACCAGCGAATCCAGCGTCCGCACGGCCGTTGCCAACCTGAACGCCGAGGCCGGATCCGACATGTTTGATGCCGATCAGGTAGTCACTACGTGGCGCAGGTTCCGAGCTTCGATCAGGCCCAGATGACGTCGACC
>CAJQPD010000387.1 GCA_905480085.1 uncultured Acidimicrobiia bacterium | reverse complement strand
CGGGTGTACGCCTGGAAACTGCTCCTGGCTAGTGAAGGCGTCGCCGCTTGGTTCTTCAATGTCTTCGGCGCCAGTTCGGTGCTCAACTGGGTCCTCAGTCTCCCGGTTATCGGAGGACCGTCACTGTCGACGTCGTCGCTCGGGCAGTTCCTGGTCTTCACGTATATCTGGTTGCCCTACATGGTCCTGCCCATGCAGGCAGCCGTCGAGCGGCTACCCGAGTCACTGCTGGAGGCATCCGCAGACCTGGGTGCTTCACCGGCTACGACCTTTCGCAGGATCACATGGCCGCTGATCCTCCCTGGGGTAGCAGCCGGTTCGATTTTTACCTTTTCGCTCACCCTGGGCGACTACATCATCCCGACCATCATCGGGAACTCAAGTCCCTTTATTGGTCTGGCGATCTACAGCCAGCAGGGAGTGGCCGGGAACCTGCCTCTTGCCGCTGCTCTGGCGATTGTCCCCGTTGTCGTTATGGGCTTGTATCTGACGGGCGCCCGTAAGCTCGGCGCATTCGAGGCATTATGAAGGCCCGGGCTCCCCGGTCATTGACGGTACTGGCCGCGGCCGGGCTGATGTACCTTCATATACCGATTCTGTTCGTTTTTCTATACGCGTTCACCACTGAAGACGCCGCATTCACATTTCCACCTCCGGGTCTGACCATGAGATGGTTTGGCGTAGCTGCCCAGAATGAGGATATCCGTCAAGCCCTTAGCCTTTCCCTCATGGTGGCCGCGGTCGCCACCGCAACCGCACTCATTCTCGGAACCTTGGCGGCAGGCGCTGTGTGGCGTACCAAGTTTTTTGGCAGAGAAACGTTGTCCCTCTTCATTGTGCTTCCGATCGCGCTGCCGGGAATCATCACCGGAATTGCGTTGCGATCGGCGATCAGCGTCACCGGGATCAGCTTCTCTTTCTGGACCCTCGTCATCGGCCACGCCACGTTCTGCGTGGCGGTGGCCTACAACAACGTCATCGCCCGAATGCGACGGCTCAACCCGAATCTGCTCGAGGCATCAGCAGACCTGGGGGCCAGCGGATGGCAGACGTTTCGCTATGTGCTAATGCCCCAACTCGGTTCAGCAATCATCACCGGCGGAATGCTGGCGTTTGCGCTGAGTTTCGACGAAATTATCGTGACGACATTCACGGCAGGGAACCAGCAGACCCTCCCGATCTGGATCTTTTCGTCACTCGTGCGACCACGCAACCGACCCGTAACCAACGTTGTTGCGTTGTTGGTGATCGCCATTACCTTCGTCCCGATCATCCTGTCCCAACGGTTCGCCGCCCGGACCGAGAACCAGTGACCACCGACAAGCAAATCTGAGGAGAACAGCATGCAAACGTTCATGAATTTCGTCAACGGTGCCTATGTCGAGGCCGCTGATGGTCGCACCTCGGCGGTTATCAATCCTGCCACTGGGATCCAGTACGCAACCGCACCTTTGTCGGGTCCGGCTGACATCGACCGCGCCATGCGCGCCGCCCAGTCAGCCTTCGAGGGGTGGCGGGAAGCCACCCCTTCCGATCGGTCGCTCGCACTGCTTCGTATCGCTGACGCCGTCGAAGCGAGAGCCGACGAGTTGGTCGCCCTCGAAGTTGACAACACCGGTAAGCCCCGGGCAATGACGATGGCCGAAGAGATCCCGCCGATGGTCGATCAGATCCGCTTTTTTGCTGGGGCCGCTCGTCATTTGGAGGGCAAGGCGGCCGGTGAATACATGAGCAGAATGACCTCATTCGTTCGCCGGGAACCGATCGGCGTCTGCGCTCAAGTTGCACCATGGAACTACCCGATGATGATGGCTGTCTGGAAGTTCGCTCCGGCCATCGCGGCCGGCAACACCGTCGTTCTCAAACCGAGCGATACCACCCCGGCTTCAACGACACTGTTGGCAGAGATCGCCGCGGAGTTCCTGCCTGATGGCGTGTTGAACGTCGTCTGCGGTGATCGCGACACGGGGCGGGCGATGGTCGTCCACGACATTCCGGCCATGGTCTCGGTGACGGGTTCGGTACGGGCGGGCATGGAGGTCGCCGAGGCGGCGTCACAGTCTCTCAAGAAAGTCCATCTGGAATTGGGCGGCAAAGCCCCCGTCGTCGTCTTCGACGATGCCGACCTCGAAGCTACGGCTGAGGGCATCGCCGGAGCCGGATATTTCAACGCCGGCCAGGATTGCACGGCGGCCACGAGAGTCCTGGCGAGTCCCGGAATCTACGATGAGCTCATTGCCGCCCTGGCCGACCAGGCCGCCGCAACCAAGACCGGCGGACCCGACGACGAGGACGCCGCTTACGGACCCGTGAATAACGCCAACCAATTCGCCAGGGTCACTGGATTTGTGGACCGAACGCCGGACCACGCCCGGGTTGTGGCAGGAGGATCCGGGCTGGGTGGCAATGGCTATTTCTATCACCCGACGGTCATCGCCGATCTGCTTCAAGACGACGAGATGATCCAAAACGAAATCTTTGGTCCCGTTATTACCGTTCAACGCTTCTCAGACGAGGACGAGGCGGTCGCCTGGGCCAACGGAGTCGAATATGGCCTGGCATCGAGTGTCTGGACGACCAACTTCGGGCGGGCCATGCGGATGG
>CAJQPD010000386.1 GCA_905480085.1 uncultured Acidimicrobiia bacterium | reverse complement strand
CGCGCCAACGACATCAGCCAGGACAGCTCGTTTGTTCCTGCTCCGACCACCGGTTCGCACGGGGACGAGCAATTCGGTACCCATCACGCCCGCGACGCTCACCACCTGTTCTCCACGCTTGGCTATGACCTTCCCTTGTTTTCTTCGGCGATGAAGTTGCCCACCCAGTACATGCATTCGATGTGGTTCAGTCTCACCCTCGATCGTGAGATCGGCCTTGATGAGGTCATTGACCGGTTCACCGACAATCCACGCATCGCCTTGACCCACCATCAGTCGGCCAACAGTGTTTTCTCGTTCGGACGCGACCACGGCTACTTCGGGCGAATCTTGAATCAGGCGGTCATTCCTCGCCAGAGCATCACGGTGCGTGACGGCCATGAGGTCATCGGGTTTTGCTACACGCCTCAAGATGGCAACTCACTGCTCTCTTCGATCGCCGCGACCCTCTGGTATCTGCATCCCGATGGCTTTGAAGACCGGATCGACGTTCTGCGCCCGTACCTGTTCAGCGAGGTCTAAGTCCACAGCTTTCGACGGTGTTCGGGCGAGTGTTTCGGCTACGTTGCCCCAAACCGGAGCGCGGCTTTTCCCGCAATAGGTGCGGCCGATCAATGATGCGGATGGCCAAACCGAGGACATGGGCCCGGCCGATCCATGTCATACTTTGGACATGATCGCGCTAGCCCGATATGCGGGCCTTCTCCTGATACTCATCGGAGGTATCTGGTTCGCCCAGGGAATTGGCTGGCTGCCCGGAAGCTTCATGACAGGATCGAGCTTCTGGATGGTCGTTGGGTCGCTGTCTGTGGCCGCTGGCGGCTGGCTGTCGTGGCTCGGCCGACGGACGAGGGAGTAGTTCGGGTCGGTCTAGCCCGTTTGAGATGGCAGGCCGGCGCGAGGGCCTCGCTCGCCAACCGGTGCGCTAGCGTGCGTGAGATGGACGGCCACAAACAACGCCAAGCGCTGACCGCTGCCGAGCGGTCGATCGCGCACCTGGTGGCCGGCAAGCCAGAAGAGGCAGAACGAGCTGCCCAACGCGCCGACGAGCTCGACCAGATCGGGATCTTCTCGAACCTCATCCCGGCGGTTGGTGCGGCTGCCGCAGACGTTCGCGACGGTGGTCGGGTACAGACCGATCATGTTGAGGAACTGTTGGCGGCCGTCGGAGCCGGTCCGCTCGCCGAGTTGGTTCAACGGCTCAGATGAGCGACTACCACCTTCATCTAGCCCCCCATCAAGTCATGGCCGAGCCGGTGATATTCACAGCCGATCTGGTCGAAGAGTATGTCGAAGCTGCTGCCCTCCGGGGTATCACCGAGATCGCCATCACCGAGCACGTGTACCGGTGCAAAGAAGCCGCGCCGATTCTCGGGGAGTTCTGGGACGACCCCACCATCCCCGCCGGGATCGCCGCCTACACCGCCGGATTTGTGCAGGCCGAATGCAACTTTCGCCTCGACAACTATGTCGAAGCGGTGATGGATGCCAAAGATCGTGGTTTGCCGGTAAAGATCGGACTGGAAGTGGACTTCTTCCCCGAGTCCATCGAAGGGATCATGGATCTCATCGAGGGATATCCGTTTGATGTGCTTGTTGGCTCGGTTCACTGGGTGGGTGGTTGGGCGATCGACTCGCTGGAAACCCAGTCGGAGTTTGATCGGCGTGGGTTGCTCGAAGCGTATGACCAATACGCCTCGGTCGTAGCACAGATGGCCGGATTGGGATCTCTCGATATCATCGGTCATGTTGACGTTCCGAAACGGTACGGTCGGTCGCTTCCGCCCGAACACGGCGAAATCTTTCAACCCGTTGTGGAAGCCGCCGCCCGCACCGGGATGGCAGTCGAGATCAACTCGAAGGGACTTACCAAGCCGATCGCCGAGATGTATCCGTCCCAATGGCTTCTGGCCCGTTTCCAAGCGGCCGGGGTTCCGGTTACGTTATCGTCAGATGCGCACCGACCGGCTGACGCCGGATGGGGCATCGATCGGGCGGCCGCGCTGGCTCGTGACGTTGGATACCTCACCTATCGTCGATTTGATGCACGGGTCGGATACGACGTAGCGTTGCCTGTACTCAAGGAGGGTTGATATGCACGGGTTTTTGTTGTGGATTCACGTTTTGGCGGCAGCCGTATGGATAGGCGCGGCCACCGCGGTGGTCTACCTGGCGCCGCGTATGGCCCAGAACGCCATCACCGGTCAGGTATTCGCCACCGAATGGGTGGCGATGGGTCGCAAGCTCTTCACTCCGGCGGCCATCGTTTCGTTGGCCACTGGCATCGGCCTCGTGGTCGACGATTCAACAAGGTTCTCTGCCGGCTTCGTTTCGATCGGATTCTTGATGGTCATCGTTGGGGCAGTGGTCGGCATGGCGGTCAACGCTCCGGTCGGCCGACAAATTGCCGCCGCCCATGAGTCGGGTGCCGAGACTGCTGCCCTGTACGCTCGCGTTCGAACGATCGGTCTTGTCGAGTTGGCACTGCTGGCATTCACGGTGTACGCCATGGCGACCCAATTGGGCGCATGATCGTCGAGGTGGTGGCGGTCGGTACCGAGCTGCTGCTCGGTCAGATCGTCAACTCCAACGCAGCGTTTCTCGGCCGCCAGTTTGCCGAAAACGGTTTCGATTCGCATTTCCAGGTGGTCGTTGGGGACAACTTCGACCGCATGGTCGAGACGTTCCGCACGGCCATCGACCGGGCCGACGCCGTGGTGATCACCGGTGGAATTGGCCCCACCCAGGACGACGTCACCAGGGAAGCCATCGCGACGGCAACCGGTCGCAAGATAATTCGCGATGAAGAATATGCCGTGGCCATGCGGAGCCGATGGGAGAGCCTCGGTCGGGTAATGCCAGAGAACAACCTCCGCCAGGCTGACCGTCCCGAGGGGGCCGAGCCGCTTCCCAATCCGGCAGGGACCGCCCCGGGGTTGGCCCTTGAGCACCGGGGAACCTGGATCTTTGCTGTGCCGGGAGTCCCCGCCGAGATGGAACTCCTGATAACCGACCATGTGATACCCCGGCTGCGTCGGGTGGCCGGTGACTCCGTGGTACTCGTGTCGCGGGTTATTCGCACCTGGGGGCGTTCGGAATCCCAGGTCGCCGAGATGCTCGATGACCTCTTCCAGGCGAGCGTCAACCCATCCGTGGCCTTTTTGGCTTCGGCCGGCGAAATCAAAGTTCGGGTGACTGCCAAGGCGGAAACCGAGGCCGAGGCCGAGTTGTTGATCGCTCCGGTTGAAGCGGTCATTCGTGATCGACTGGGCTCAACGGTCTTCGGTACCGATCGGGAGACCATCTATCGGGTGGTTCAGGCCATGTTGATCGAGAAGGAGTGGACGATTGCCACGGCAGAGTCCGCCACGGCCGGACTTGTCTCGGCAGCCCTCACCAGAACTCCGGGATCTTCGGCGGTTGTCGCAGGTGGCATCACCGCCTACACAATGGAGGCCAAGGCAGAGTTGCTCGGGGTGTCCAGGGACCTCATGGCGTCCGAGGGAGTGGTTTCGGAGGCGACTGCGCTGGCGATGGCCGAAGGAGCGCGGTCCCGGTTCGGGACAGATGTCGGCGTGGCCGTGACGGGAGAAGCCGGCCCAAATCCCGCTGAGAAGGACATTGGGATGATGGTGATTGCCGTGGTAACTCCCGACGGGCGAAGGGCTCGAACGCTACGTCTCCCGGGGGATCGTGAACGGGTCCGAACCTACGCCACAACCGCCGCCTTACACCTTGTTCGATTGGCGGTCGCGGGGGAGTGGTGGAGTCCGTAGGTCGGGTGTTTGTGGCGGTCGGATTGTCCGATGACAACCGCCATGCCCTGGCGGCCTACCTTGGTGAGGAGTTGGAAGCGTTGCCTGGCAGGCCGGTGTCCCCATCGAATTGGCATCTCACGATCAGGTACATGGGAGACATGGAGGAGTTGGCCTACGACCGGTTCCTCAATGCTCTCGACGAGCTTGAAAAGCCGGTTCCGTTCCGGATGTCGTTTTCGGGTCTCGGGGCATTCCCGAAACCAACCAAGGCGACGGTCTTGTGGCTCGGAATCGCCCGAGGAGAGGACGAACTTGTGGCCCTTGGTGGGGCGGCCGAAATGGCGGCTGTCGAAGTTGGACTTCCCGCTGAAGATCGACCGTTCCAACCCCACCTCACCCTGACTCGCATCCAGCCGCCGCGAAATGTGTGGCGGTGGCTGGCTGATGTGCCGGAACCGCCGATCAAGATCGAGGTCACCGAGGTGGGCCTCTATCGGAGTCATCTTGGTGGGCCAACCCCGGTGTATGAACTGCTCGATACGATCGATCTGTGATCCGAAAGAAATCCACCACATCGAACGTCTGTTCGTGTAATGTTCGATTCACAAATTTGTCACACCCGAGACGTACCGTAGTCATCACGGGGCCCAGGTCCGATCGATCCAGGTCCAATCCGATAGACGTATAAGGAGCAACATGACCGAGAGAGACAAAGCAATCGAAATGGCCATGAGTCAGATCGACCGGCAATTTGGTAAGGGCGCCATCATGAGGATGGGCGACAAGGCCATCCAGCAGATCGACACCATTTCGACCGGAGCCCTCTCTATCGACCTTGCTCTGGGTATTGGCGGGGTTCCCCGCGGACGGGTCGTCGAGATCTACGGTCCCGAGTCGAGCGGTAAGACCACCCTGGCTCTTCATATCGTGGCCGAAGCTCAAAGGAACGGTGGCTTGGCAGCCTTTATCGACGCCGAGCATGCCCTGGATCCCATCTACGCTCGCGCTCTGGGTGTCGATGTCGACGAGCTGCTCATCTCCCAGCCCGATACCGGCGAGCAGGCTCTTGAGATCACCGACACACTGGTCCGGTCGGGGGCCCTTGACGTCGTGGTGATCGACTCGGTGGCGGCGCTCGTTCCCCGTGCCGAGATAGAAGGCGAAATGGGCGACTCTCATATGGGCCTGCAAGCCCGCCTCATGTCGCAAGCCTTACGGAAGCTGACCGGCAACCTCCACAAGAGCCAGACGACCTGCATCTTCATCAACCAGCTTCGAGAGAAGATTGGGGTCATGTTCGGTTCGCCGGAGACCACTCCAGGAGGTCGAGCGCTCAAGTTCTACTCGTCGGTTCGCATCGATGTCCGTCGTATTGAGACCATCAAAGATGGTCAATTGGGTATCGGTAACCGGGTCCGGGCCAAGATTGTCAAGAATAAGTTGGCTCCACCTTTCCGCCTCGCCGAGTTCGACATCATGTTTGGAGAGGGCATTTCGCGTGAAGGAAGCCTCATAGACGTGGCTGTCGAGCAGGGAATCTGCAAGAAGAGTGGTGCCTGGTACAGCTTTGACGGTGACCAGATCGGACAGGGTCGAGAGGCAGCCAAGCGCTTCTTGCGAGAGAATCCGGAAATCGCCATGCAACTCCAGGATCGGGTGCTTCAAGCGGTAGGTTTGACAGGTGTCGATGCTGAAGAAGAACCTGAGGCAGCGACTCCACCCAAAGAAACAACGGTTTCTGCCGAAGAACCGTCAGCGGAGTAGGTCACCGGCCCAATTCAGGCGATCGCGGGGCAAGACCACAAAAGATCTCCCCCGCGATCGCTTTTTTGCGGTTACGATGAGGCTCGGAATACAACATTTTGAACCGCAACCGTAGTACTACTGACCAACAGATATATCCGGCATCGAGGGGGTTCGGGGTAACCCGTTTATCGGGGTTAAACCGTCTAACTGACGTTGTCAGGTTGGTAGCGCTGCCGAAAGGCAGATCACATGGATACTCCAACGACCGCCATCATCATCGGCGCTTCGACGGCGATAGTTGCCGGGCTTATCGGCTACTTGTTCGCCCTGATTCGGCGCCGCTCCGAAGGATCCTCGCAAAGCTCTGAGAGTCTCATTGCCGAAGCGCGTCTTGAAGCTCAACGGACCCTGTCAGCCGCCGAGCAAGAAGCGAGGGCCAAGGCCGAGGCCTATCGCGACCGTGAAGATGTAACGCTTGAGCAGCGTCGGATCGAAGCCAAGTCGTCTGAGGATCGTCTTGCCCAACGCGAACAGACACTT
>CAJQPD010000385.1 GCA_905480085.1 uncultured Acidimicrobiia bacterium | reverse complement strand
ACCACGACGACTTCGGGGGCCACCAAGATCGGTTCCACGTAAACCTCCATTGCTCCTTCACTTGCACACGCCATCGGTACGGTGGTGACGCCATGTCGCTGGTCGTCATCGCCAATGATAAGAAGGCGAGGCTGCCCATCGGTCAACGCATCGAGTGCCTGGCGGACCACGGTCGGTTTGGCACACGCGCCCCCGAGCCAACCTTCAACGATGCCGTCAGGATGGATAATGGCCTTTGAACCGCCCTTTCCCGAAGATGGCCCCCGGCGCCACGTCACAGTCGCTAGCACATACGGACGGCCCTCCTCAAGGAGTTGGGCCGCCCGTATGAGAACGCTGTGCATCAGGGCTTGACGTCGACGCCGTTGAGTGCCCCCCATACCCGATGAGGGAGAACCGGCATGTCGATGTTGGTGACGCCCCGGGACCACAATGCATCGACGACGGCATTCACGTAGGCCGCTGGTGAGCCAACTGTGGCTGACTCTCCGACCCCCTTGGCGCCGATGGGATGGTGAGGAGACGGGGTGACGGTTTCACCGAGCTTGAACTTAGGTGTTTCCCAGGCCGTTGGAACCAGGTAGTCCATGAAGTTCGAACCGATGCAGTTGCCGCCTTCGTCGAACGTGATCCACTGCATGTTGGCCTTGGCGAACCCCTCGGTGAGTCCTCCGGTGATCTGGCCTTCGACGATCATCGGGTTGATACGCACCCCGCAGTCGTCGACTGCCACCATGTCGACAACTTCCCAGGTGCCGTCGGCTTGATCGACCTCGACCACCACGATGTACGTACCAAACGGATACGTCATGTTGGGTGGGTCGTAGTAGTGGACCCCTTCCAGGCCGGCTTCCATTCCCTCCGGGTGGTTGGTGTACGCCGCAAAGGCGATGTCCTGGATCGTCACAAACGACTCAGGCGAACCCTTGACGCTGAACTTGCCAACCTCCCATTCGAGATCATCTTCGGAAGCCTCGAGCAGGTGAGCGGCCAACTTGCGGGCTTTCTCCCGTAGTTTTCTGGCCACCATGGCGGTGGCGGCGCCTCCGACTGGAGTCGATCGGGAAGCGTAGGTACCCAACCCGTAGGGGGTGTTGTCCGTGTCGCCCTCGATGACCTTGATGTCATTGGCGGCGATCCCGAGTTCCTCCGCCACGATCTGGGCGAAGGTCGTTTCGTGGCCCTGGCCTTGCGATTTCACGCCGAGTTTCAGGATGGCCTTACCGGTCGGATGGATCCGTAATTCGGCGGAGTCGAACATCTTTAGTCCGACAATGTCGTAGTCCTTGGAGGGTCCGGCACCTACCACTTCGGTGAAAGAGGCGATACCGATTCCGATCAGTTTTCCGTTCGGATCCTGATTCTTCTGCTTTTCTCTCCAACCGTCGTAGTCAATCATCTCTTTGGCGAGATCCATGGCTCCGTGATAGTCGCCGGAGTCGTAGACGAACCCGGTCGGCGACAGATACGGGAACTGTTCCTTCTTGATGAAGTTCAGCGCCCGGAATTCGGTCGGATCCATGCCGATCTCGTGGGCGGCCTTGTCGGCCAGTCGTTCGATCAGGTAGGACGCTTCGGTTACCCGGAACGAACACCGATAGGCGACCCCTCCCGGAGCCTTGTTCGTGAAGGCACCCTTGGCCGTTACGTGGGCAGCCCCGAAGTCGTACGAGCCGGTGCAGATATGGAACAGACCGGCCTTGAACTTGCTTGGCTGGGCGTCGGCGAAGAAGGCACCCTGATCAGACAGGATGTTGGCCCGCATCGCCGTGATGTGGTTGTTCTCGTCGAGAGCCAACGAGCCATTCATGTGATAGTCACGCCCGAAGCCGGTCGAGATCAGGTTCTCGGATCGGCTCTCCACCCATTTGACCGGCTTGCCGATGACAAGCGAGGCGGCCGTGGCCACGACATAACCTGGATAGATCGGCACTTTGTTTCCAAAGCCGCCCCCGATGTCCGGCGAAATTATCCGGATCTTCTCTTCAGGCAGGCCGGCGACCAACGCAAAGAGGGTCCGGTGAGCGTGGGGAGCCTGTGACGTGAGATAGATCGTCACCTGTCCGGTGATCGGGTTCACATCCGATACGCACCCGCACGTTTCCAGCGGCGATGGGTGAGATCGGGGGTAGTGGCTGTCGAGGCTGACCACCCGGTGCGCGGCGGCGAACGCGGCGTCCGTGGTGGCGGCGTCGCCAGCCTCCCAGGTGTAGGCGACGTTGTCGGTTTGGCCTTCCTTCTCGTCCCGGATGAGAGTCTCGGTTGTCAGAGACTGCTGGGGGGTTGTGATGGCTTCGAGTTCTTCGTAGTCGACGAAGATGGCGGCAGGGCGTCTTTGGCGATGTACGGATCGGTGGCAATAACGGCCGCCACTTCCTGACCCTGGTATCGCACCTTGTCTGTAGCGAGGACAGCCTGGGTGTCTCCGGACAGAGTTGGCATCCACGCCAGGTTGTAGCCCTCCAGCATGGCGCCGGTGACAACCGCCACCACCCCTTCCATGGCTTCGGCTTCGCTCGCATCAATCCCGAGAATGCGGGCGTGCGCCACCGGCGAACGAAGGATCGCCATATGCAACATGCCCTTGAGAACGATGTCGTCGACGTAGTTGCCGGCACCTTGAACAAACCGGTCGTCTTCTTTTCGCAGAACGGAGTGGCCGACTCCGCCGACTTCAAATGTTGTGATTGGCTCGTGAGTCGTTGTCATGTCAGTTCCCCTCGATTGCAGCGCCGGCGGCCTGGATGGACTTCACGATATTGGTGTAGCCCGTGCACCGGCAGAGGTTTCCGCTAATGGCCCAGCGGACCTCGTCGTCGGTAGGGCTCGTGTTCTTCTCCAAGAGTGCTTTACCCACCAGCATCATGCCCGGGGTGCAGAATCCACACTGGAGCCCGTGGTTCTGCTTGAACGACACCTGTAGTGGGTGTAGTTCACCGTTCTTTAGTCCTTCGACCGTCTGGATCTCATGCCCATCGGCCGACGCCGCGAACATCGTGCAGGACTTGATTGGCGTGCCGTCCAGCAGGACGGTGCACGCCCCACAGGAGGTGGTGTCGCACCCGATGTGGGTTCCGGTCATTCCGAGTTCGGTACGGATGAAATCGACCAACAGCTGGCGTGGTTCGACATCAGCGGATTGCGCCGTCCCGTTGATGGTGACAGTGACCTTCATGATTAGGAACCTCCCTTGGCTTGGGCAAAGGCTTGATCAAGGCCCCGCTTCGTGTAGGCGTTGATGACCGCCCGTTTGTACTCGGCTGGCCCCCGAACATCACTTTCGGGATCGCAGGCTCTTGCGGCTATTGCGGCCGCCTCGCCGAAGAGTTCATCTGAGGGGGTCTGCCCGATGAGGAGCTGCTCGGCTTCTGTCACTTTCAGATTCTTTGATGCGACCGCAGTGAGCGCGATGCCGGCGTTGGTGATGGTCCCGTCGCCTGCCAGGTCCAGGAAGGTGGCAACGGCGGCGGTTGCGTAATCGCCGATCTTGCGTTCGAGCTTCAAGTAGGCACCGCCGGCTGCTCCGGCCGGTCGAGGGATTCGGACCTCGGTGACCATCTCTCCCTCGTCGAGTGAATTGGTGAAGAAGTCGACAACGAATTCACCGATCGGGATAACCCGTTGGCCAGATGACGAGCTGGCCACGACCGAGGCGCCCACGGCCAGCATCACTGAGTTCCAGTCACCTTCGGGGTCGCAATGAGCGATCGATCCGGCGACGGTTCCGCGATTGCGGACCAGGGGATCGGCGACCCAGGGTGCCGCCGAAGCCATGGTCGGGCTGATCGCCTTTACGTCGGCGTTGTCGACGACGTCGGCATGGCGAGCCAGGGCGCCGATGGCGAGATGGCCATTGTCGGCTCGCACGTATGCGAGGTCGGTGAGATTATTGATGTCGACGAGATTGGCGGGTGCGGCGAGACGAAGCTTCATCATGGGGATGAGACTTTGGCCTCCTGCCAGCACTCGTCCGTCGTTGCCGAGTTCCTGGAGCTTGCTGAGGGCTTCGTCAAGCGACCTCGGCGACCAGTACTCGAAGGCGGGGGGATACATACAGCCTCCTCCAAAGGTTGATTACCTTGGAACATACCTGTACCACGATGCCTGTGGTGCGAATATGGGGGTATTCGTTTTCGGCTACCCGTCGACAAGATGGGCCGGGAACCCACCGCGGGAGATCGGGCTCCACGATGTGATCGTGATCCGGATGAGAACTTTGGCTTGATCGATCATGGCCTGTCGGTATTCGCTCCAATCAGGATGTTCACCCGAGATGACCCGGAAGTACTCAACGAGTGGGTCGATGGCAGTCGGCCCTTCGAGTACTTCGGCGGTCCCGTCGACCTGTACCCACTCTCCTCCAAAATCGTCGGACAGCACGCATAGGGATACCTGCTTGTTTCGGGCGGCATTGGTGGACTTGGCGCGATTCGGATAGGAGGCAATGACAATTCTTCCTTCGACGTCCAGGCCAATCGTCACTGGCGACATCTGAGGTCGGTTGTCGACCCGGGCGGTCGATAGGATCCCGTGATGGCGCGGTCGGATGAAGTCCTCCAGAGCGGGGCGGTCCACCGGAAGATTGGTGGCCACTTGCCGCGTCACCAGGCGCCACCGAGGGCGGCCAATCGTGTGACCATTTCGTGTCGGAGAGCATTGATGGCGTTGGGTGGGCGAATGAGCACTTCGAGGTCGACGATCTTGTTGTTCTCGACGCGGATGAGGTCGACGCCTTTGAGGGCCAGGTCGTCAATCCGGGCCGAGAACTCCAGCGCCCAATTCTCGCCGTCAATCCACTGTCGGCGGTATTCGAAGTCTTCAAAAATCTCCATCACGCTCGACAAGATCAGCATGGTGATTGGTTTCCCAATCCGGGTCTTCCAATACGTTGGCGGTCGGAAGCTGACGTTGTCGTCGAGAAGATTGTCGAGGTAGACAATGTCTTTTTCGGCGACGAACCGGTGCCAGGCTGTGAGTGGATCGCTCATGAGGCTTAGCCTAAACCACGGGTTGAGTGGCTTGATTGAGGCGCCACATGTAGAGACCGATTCCGACTGAGGCCGCCAGGTTGATACTCGACACTCCGTCTCTCATCGGAAAGGCGATGAGGCGGTCAGCGGCGGCCTTCGTTGAATCGGATAATCCCGTGCGCTCGCTCCCGAATGCCAGGATGGCGTCGGATGGAGGGATGTATCCGGCGGCATCGTCGCCTTCGGGGTCGAACGCAATGATGGGTCGGCCGGTGGGCGGCATCTCTGCGGCGTGAATGATTGGCAAGGCGAAATGGAGTCCGGCCGACCCCCGGAGGGCCGCCGGGTGCCACGGGTCAACGTCGCCAGTCACGATGAGCCCCGAGGCTCCACCTGCCGCCGAGATGCGAATGGTCGCCCCAATGTTGCCTAGGTGGCGCGGGCCGTCGAGGAATACGATTGGCGAGGTCCATGTGATCTCGTTGACATCAATCGGCAGCGGCCGCCTGGCGACCGCTGCCAGGCCGGTCGGGTGTGGGTGCCGGAACAGGCTGGCAAAGGTCTCCGCCTCAATCGGACTTGCCTGTTGGACGACCCGCACCATGTCGGGAGCAACGGCTGTCAATTGATCGAGTACCCGCTCTTGATCGTGAATCACTGCCACCACTTCCGCCCCGAAACGGTGGGCGTGTTTCACGGCGTGGAAACCCTCAAGAACTATGAGTGATGGATCGACGGTTGCCTGCCGGAACCATTCGATCATCTGGCGAGACGCACGGACGTGAGGTGTGCCTGTCGCACCCACATCGGGCGGGGTCGACGTTCGTCAACAACGAGATAGAGCGTTCCGGCAGGCTCATGGTCGGGATTGTCATCTGCACCTGGCTGGACCCACCATCCCAGAGAGATGACATGGCCCTCGATTGGTCCGTGTCCGTCATCGGGATCTGCACTGGTGGTGACGACGAGGTGTTGGGTCAGAGCCACCGCGAAATCGGCATGAGGTTCCATCGTCAAACCTTCGGATATCCGATAGTGGCCAGCGCCTCTCCGATTTCTTCGAGGATGACGGGGTCGTCAATCGTGGCCGGGACCGACCACGATTGTGCTTCGGCGATCTTCCGCATGGTGGATCGTAGGATTTTCCCCGATCGGGTCTTGGGCAGCCGGGCAACGACAGTGGCCTGCTTGAACGCGGCCACCGGGCCGATCCGCTGCCGGACCGCCGCGACCAGCTCGGCAACGATTTCGGCATGGTCTCGATCGACGCCGCTCTTGAGAACTACGAACCCGATCGGGACCTGACCCTTGAGGTCATCATCTACCCCGATCACCGCGCATTCGGCGACGTCGGGATGATCGGCCAGGATCTCCTCCATCCCGCCCGTCGAGAGCCTGTGGCCCGCCACGTTGATGATGTCGTCGATGCGACTCATAATCGAGATATAGCCGTCGGCGTCCTTGAACCCGGCGTCGCCGGTCAAGTAATAGCCTGGATATCGGGAGAGATACGAGGACTCGTATCCGGCTTCGTTATTCCAAAGCGTTGGTAGGGTGCCAGGCGGCATGGGGAGTCGGATCACGACCGAGCCAATCTCGCCAGGTGGAACGATCGTACCTTCGTCGTCAACGACGTCCACCCGATAGCCCGGGATCGGAACACCGGCCGAACCTGGTTTCACCGGCAAGAGCTCGATACCGAGGGGATTGCCTGCCACGGCCCATCCCGTCTCGGTTTGCCACCAGT
>CAJQPD010000384.1 GCA_905480085.1 uncultured Acidimicrobiia bacterium | reverse complement strand
CCTGGATGGCCGCCGCCCAATCGAGTGTCTCGGCAACCCCGGGTGGCTTGAACAGGTCCATAGTCCGAAGCCTTTCCATCGCACCGGCCAATTCGCCCGCCAATTCAGCTGAGACTCCGGGCACCTTACGGGCCACGATGGCCACCTCCCGGGCGTAGTCGGGATAATCGATCCAGTGATATATGCACCGACGTTTGAGGGCATCATGGATCTCTCTCGTCCGGTTTGAGGTCAGGATGACAATCGGTCGGCTCTCGGCCCGGATCGTACCGAGCTCAGGAATAGTGACCTGAAAGTCGCTCAACAACTCCAGCAAATACGCTTCGAACTCTTCATCAGCCCTGTCCAGTTCGTCGATGAGCAGCACCGGTCGTCGCCCGTTCCGGCCGGCTTCGACTGCTTGCAGTAACGGCCGCGCCACCAGAAACTCACGGCCCATGATGTCACTCACCGAGGCGGCCGAACCCTCTCCCCTCGCTTCGAGAAGGCGGATCGCCAGCATCTGCTTGGCATAATCCCACTCGTACAAGGCATGACCAACGTCGAGCCCTTCGTAGCATTGGAGGCGAATCAAGTCCTCCCCAAGGAACGAAGCAAGAACCTTGGCAACCTCGGTCTTGCCGACCCCCGCCTCGCCTTCAAGAAATAGCGGCTTTCCGAGTTGAAGGGCCAAATGAATCGCCACCGCCAGACTGCGATCGGCCTCATAGTGTTGGCTAGCCAGTGCGTCTAGAACTTCTTCAACCGAGTTGGGAACCATGAGAGTCAACCTAGTTGAAGCCGGAGCCGAGCGACCATCAAAGCGGGGGGTTCGAGTCGATCGGGAGGCCGGACCCGTCCCAGGCGATAATCCCGCCTGCCAGGTTGTACACATTGGTCATGTGGGCTTGATTGATGAGCGCGTTCGCAGCAACACCCGATCGATTGCCCGTCCGGCATTGCAGAATCACTACCCGGTCTTCTGGTAGATCGTGATACCAATCGTTGAGCTCGGACATTGGCTTGAACACGGCTCCAGGAATGCGGCTCTCCTGCCATTCCGCCAGTTCGCGGATGTCAACGAGCAACGCCCCGTCCGCCAGGTAAACCTGGGCTTCGATTGGCGTGACTTCCGGAACCGGTTTGAGATCATCCATACCGGTATGCTGCCAGAAAACCGACGTTATTCAAATGTGATCAGCCGGCGGCTGAGACCGCCTGCTCAAGGGATCGCCGGGTATACACCTTGGCCAGATGAGCCTTGTAAGCCTCTGAACCGTACAAATCCTCAAGGACGGTGATGCCCTCAAGGGCCCGGTCGGCGGCTGCGGCGATTCCATCGGGTCCCTGGCCAAGCAGGGTTTCCATGGCACCGACGGCCAGAGTCGGCTTCGTGCCCACCCCGGTAATCCCGATGGCACAGTCGGTCACGACGCCATCTGACATTGCCACCCAGGAAGCCACACCGGCCACCGCGTAATCGCTGTGTCCTCCGCGCCTCCCCAGCTTGTCGTAGGCCGATCCGCCACCTCGTTTGGGAATCCGCGCCTCAACCAGAATCTCATCGGGGCTGAGTGCCGACATCAACGAATCCACGAAGAAGTCACTGGCCGCGATCTCTCTGGTCCCGTTGGGGCCTTGAGCGACCATCGTCATCCCGAGCGCCAATGCAGCGGCCGGTGTATCAGCGGCGAGGTCGGCGTGAGCAAGCGCCCCGCACAGTGTCCCCCGGTTGCGAACCTGAGGATCACCCGTCCATGAGGCAGCCTGTTGCAGCGCCTTGGCGTGTTCACCGATCACCGCCGAAGTCGCTACTGCGACATGACGAACGAGCGCTCCAATCGAGATGTAATCACCTTTGTCCTCGATGGCGTCCAGTCCCGAGACTCGACCAATGTCGACCACCGTTTCAGGCGAGAGCAACCGCAACTTCATCATGGGGATCAAGCTCATTCCGCCGGACATCACCTTGGCACCGGGATTGGCAGCCAGAACGCCAACGGCTTCCTCAATGGAACCGGCAGCAACGTATTCAAACTGACGTGGATACATGTTCTAGGCCTCCTGGGCGTCTTGGATGGCTTGCCAGACCTTCTTCGGTCGCAAGGGCATGTCTATGTGTTTGACGCCCAGCGGCGCCAGAGCATCTACCACGGCGTTGACAATCGTCTGCGCGGTGCCGATGGTCCCGGCCTCGCCGATCCCTTTGACGCCGAGCGGATTCACGTCGGTCGGTGTCACCGTCCGGTCGAGTTCAAACATCGGCAGATCGCTGGCCGCTGGAATCGGATAGTCAACCAACGAACCTGACAACAAGTTGCCAGCTTCGTCATAGACGGCCTCTTCAAACAATGCCTGGCCAATGCCCTGGGCGATGCCGCCATGGATCTGACCATCGACGATCATCGGATTGATGACGTTGCCGCAATCATCCATGGCCAGGTAACGCAAAATGTCTACGTTGCCCGTCTCGACGTCGACCTCAACCACGGCGATATGCGAGCCGAATGGCCATGTGGCATTGCCAGGACTGAACATGGCGTGGGCTTCCAAACCCG
>CAJQPD010000383.1 GCA_905480085.1 uncultured Acidimicrobiia bacterium | reverse complement strand
CTGCACCAACCTCGGAGATGACCCCCGACATCTCGTGGCCGGGAACGTGCGGCAGGGCCACGGTCGGATCATGGCCCATCCAGGCGTGCCAATCGCTTCGACAGACACCATTGGCGCGCACCTCGATCAACACCCCGTCAGGTGCCACGACCGGTAGGTCGACCGACTCGACGGCCATGGATCCTCGGAATTCGCGATATACGACTGCCTGCATCATCTGTCGCCTAACCATAACGCCGGTAGCCTGACTCTGACCGCTGCTGCGGTTAGATTCGGGACGATGCATATGGATCTTGACTTCGTCCGATCACAATTCCCGGTCTTTGACTCGGCAACCAACTCTGATGCCTTCTTCGAGAATGCCGGCGGCTCCTACGCATGCCGCCAAACCATCGACGCGCTCACCAGCTACTACCGCCACACCAAAGTGCAGCCGTATGCAGAATATGCCGCTTCGGCAGCCGCCGGCGCCGCCATGGACCTCTCTCGCCGGCGGTGGGCGGCCGCGTTAGGCGTCGACACCTCCGAAGTTCAGTTCGGCCCTTCAACTTCGATGAACACCTACGTCCTCGCCAACGCGTTTCGGGCGGTGCTCTCCCCCGGCGATGAAGTCATCGTCACAAATCAAGACCACGAGGCCAACACCGGGGCCATCCGACGAGCAGCCGATGCCGCCGGAGCCACCCTCCTGGAGTGGCGGACCGACCCCGAAACCGGTCTGCTTGATGAGTCCGATCTTGCGAACCTCCTGACCGGCAAAACCAAGCTCGTCACGTTCCCACACTGCTCAAATATCATCGGGCAGGAAAATGACGTAAAGACTCTTACCGCCATGATCCACGGGGCTGGCGCCAGGGCCATCGTCGACGGGGTGTCGTATGCGCCACACGGGTTTCCTGATCTCTCCGATCTTGATCCGGATGTTTATCTGTTCAGTTTGTACAAGACCTACTCCGTTCATCAGGGCCTCATGGTCGTGCGTCGCGGACTCATCGACGATCTCCCCAACCAGGGCCACTTCTTCAACGGCGATCTGGCCGGCAAGCGACTAACGCCGGCCGGACCGGATCATGCACAGGAAGCCGCTGCTGGCGCGGTACTCGACTACGTTGAGGCTTTCGCCAGACATCACGACATCGAAGGCGCGACTCTTCGAGCCACGGCTGCGGCGGTGTCAGACCTCTGGCAGGCAGTAGAAGACCGATTGTCCGCACCGGTACTCAGCTGGCTTGACGCCCACCCCCGAGTTCGTCTGATCGGCCCTCCCGAGCAGGTGGGCCGACTACACCGAGCGCCGACCATCGCCTTCTCACCCACCGACAAGACGCCTCAAGAGGTGGCGACCGACCTGGTGGCCAACGGGATCCAGATCAGCGCGGGCCACTACTACGGATACCGGGTCCTTGAAGGCGTCGGGCTCGATCCGAATCGCGGGGTCGTGCGGGCCTCATTTGTCCATTACACGTCGCCGTCCGATACGGAGGCTCTGATCGACGCACTCGATAGCGCTCTGTAATGACGTCATCTCGTGACGATCATGCCACTCAAACGAGACTCGTTTGGACCTTCTTCTCGGTAGTAGCCATCGGCCAAACCGGATACATTCTGGCAGTCACGGTGGCCTCGTTGGCAGGCGGTGAATTGGCGTCTACCCGGTGGAGTGGCCTCCCATCGGCGTTTGGGACCGCCGGGATTGCCCTCGGAGCGCTGTTGTTCACCTGGGTGGCAGGACGATTCGGACGCACGGTGTCATTCACTGCTGGATATGTGACCGCCGCGCTTGGTGCCGGAATCGCCGGATATGCGATTACGCAACGATCGTTCCCCACGCTGTTGGTCGGCGTCGTCATTCTCGGGCTTGGGCAAAGTAGCTCGAACCTGGCCCGATACGCGGCCGCCGACCTGCGGTCCGGTGGACGCCGGGCAACCACCATTGGCTTGTTGGTGTGGGCAGGCACCATCGGAGCGGTACTCGGTCCGCGGGGCCTGGCCCCGGCGGGCGAAGCGGCCGTGGCCCTCGGCTTCGAGGACCTGGTTGGCCCGTACCTCGGTGGAGCCGCCCTGTTCGCAGTCGGGGCGATAATTTTCGCGATCCTTCTGCGACCGGACCCGTCCAAGCTGGCCGTCCCCGATGAGACCCTCCATATCGAGGCGAGCAACACAATCCGGACCCGATCGGAGCTTCTGAACACCAACCAAACCCGGCTGGCGCTCGTTTCGATGGCTCTCGGACAGGGGATCATGGTTATCGTCATGACCCAAACCCCGCTCCACTTGCGCCGGATCGGCGAAGGACTCGGCATGATCGGCAATGTCATGACAGCCCACACCCTCGGCATGTTTGCCATCGCCCCATTGACTGGTTGGCTCGTCAAGAGCCTCGGCACCCGAAAGATTATCGGACTCGGGGCGGTGGTTCTCGTCGGGGCCTGTGGCCTTTCTTTCATAGGGGCCGATCCCTCTCGCACCGGTCTGTTGCTCCCCGGCCTGCTCCTGCTCGGGGTCGGATGGAATTTCACGTTTGTCGCCGGAAGCACTCACCTGATGACGGATCTCGCCTTTCAAGAACGGCTCAGCATTCAGGGCATAGGCGACACGCTGACCTGGGTTGCGGGAGGAACCGCCAGCGTCGTGTCCGGTTTTGTAGTGAGCGGCACCTCATATTCCTCGCTCAGCTTGATCGGAGCCGCCTTTTCCCTGATTCCACTGGCTGCGCTGGTGCTCTGGCGGCACCGGGTTCTCGTGACGGCCTAACCCGATGGCCTTCGAATCGCTTCCGTTCATCAGTCGAGATCGCCTCAATGATCTCCTTCCGATGGTCGACGCCATCGATGCTTTGGATGGCGAGAAGCCTGCAGTCAAA
>CAJQPD010000382.1 GCA_905480085.1 uncultured Acidimicrobiia bacterium | reverse complement strand
AAAGGATATGGAACAGTTAGGTGTCTATTGGGAAAGGACGATCGGTCGTATTCGGACTGACGAGCGAGGTCTGAACACGGCCGAACTGCTCGGCAACGCCGCGTTGGCGATCGTCGCTCTTATCGCGATTTGGGCCGGATTACAGGCGCTCGGCGTCGACGTCATCGAACGAATCCGATCGCTGCTGTTCGGCCAGCTATAAGCCCGTGCCGGACGAACGTGGGATGTCAACTCCTGCGGTGATCCTGGCGGTCGGAATCGCCATGATCTTCTTCGTCGCGCTCGCCAATCTGGTTCTGTACCAGTATGCGGCCGGGGCGGTCCGAGCCGCCCTCGACCAGGGTGTGCGAGCTGAATCGTACGCCGGAGCTGTGCCGGGCATGTGTGAGAGAAGTATCGAAGAGACACTCGACGCACTGCTCGGCGGGTCATACGGCGATGGGGTTATCGCCACATGCTTCATTGATCCGACCGGACCGACTGTCGTCGCAAACGCGACTGCTTTGTTTCCCTCGATTGCGTTGTGGGTGCCCGACTACGCATTTGTTGCATCGGCACGTGCCGTCAAGGAGGTGGCACCTTGATCCGCGACGAACGAGGGGTGGCGGCCATCGAACTTCCACTCGCAATCGGGTTGCTGCTCATTCCGACGGCCTTTGTGGTTCTCATGCTGGCCCCCTGGGCGGCCAGGGCGAACATGGCGCGGTTAGCCGCGGCCGAGGCGGCCAGAATCATCGTGACCGATCCCACGCCTGACCCCGACGATGAACACATTCGGATGATCGTCGATCAGATTGCCGTCAATCACAGCATTCCGGCCGCTGATGTTTCTGCCGCGTTGTGCGTGACCGACTCGATGACGCCTGGCCAGAAGGAGGCAGCGAGATGTGACGCGCTGGTCAGGGGCATGGAGGTTCGCGTCGAAGTAACGGTCGCCATACCTGTCGTGGCATTGCCAGGAAGCGGTCGATCTTTCGGTGGGTTCTCCTGGACCGTCGCCCATACGGAACTGGTCGATCGGTACCGGAGTTTCGAATGAACCTACGAGAAGAAACCGGGCAGGTCACTCTTTGGGTGCTTGGCCTGGCGGTGGCGTTGCTTGGGTTGGGCGGCATAAGCGTGGATCTATGGCGGGTGATGAGCGAACGATCCGAGCTGGCCGTCATCGCCGACTCGGCAGCAGTGGCCGGCGCCAACGGCGTCGATGTCGATTGGTATCGGGTGACCGGCGAGGTGCGCCTGGACGAATCGTTGGCTCAGGACCTTGCTCTTTCGATTCTCTCCCAGGAGGACGTCGTGGTGGTTGGCTTGACCGTTCAGAATGATCAGATCGTGGTCGAGATCCGGCGAGAAGTCCTGTTCTCGCTATTGAACATTCTCACCGCCGGCCAGGACCCGAGTGTCACCGTCGATGTGGTTGGTCGGGCGACTGCCGATCTGTCATGACCGGGGAGGTGGCCACCTGGAGGATGGTGATTGCGGTTTCCGTGGTCACTGGCCTGGCGGTCTCGCTCGGGGTGGTGGCTCGGGCCGGGGGACAGGACCCGCCATCGGATGAGGTACCCGGGAGCGCGACCAGCGCTCCGTTTACAACGACTGTGTCATCGAGTGCGCCCGGATCTACCACCACGGTTCTGTCCGAGGCGCCGGTCGGCGAGGCGGTCCGGGTAGGGGTACGAGAGGCGCTTGCGGCATGGGGCCGGTTCGCCGGATCAGGTGATCTCGCCGAGGTCGACGGATTCTTCGATGCTCGTGGCCCGCAGTGGGCGGTGTTCGAACAGGAAGCCGGATCGGTTGGTACGTCGTTCGTGGCGGAGGTCGAAGAGGAGTCCTTGAGTATCGATGGCCGATCAGCCACCTTCCTGGCGTCTATCACCTTCGTGGCCGAGGGAGGCGAAAGCCTTTGGGTCAGGTGGGAGATCGAACTGCGACCTGATCCCGATGGACGCTGGTTGATCTGGTCGGTCCGGGACTTCTCTAACCGCTAACCACCGCACATTGTCCTGCTTCTGAGGGCCTCAGCTCCCGATATCGGGCGCTGGAACCCCGGGTTCAACCCCGGGTTCCCGGTGGTGGGCGCCGGTGGTTTGTTTCAATTGACATTCGGGCCATAGGTCCCTGATCCTTCCGATCGTGCAGGTAGAAACTGAACGGTGGAACAGACCGTTGGGAGTTGGGTCGTTCGTCTAGAGGAGGAGCTATGAGGAAGACGACAGGTATCGTCGTTGCTCTGTTCGTACTGTTGGCCCTGGCCATGCCGGCCGCAGCCAAAACCGACCGGATCCCGTTCTCGGGCGTGGACACGTTTATCGCCCAAACCGACCCGGGACGCCAATGGGTCAGTGACGACGGCATCTTGCACGTCCGCGGGTCGGTGAGCACGTACACATCGACGAGCGACAGCGTGTATTACGCCGGTGAGGCGGTCATCGTGGTGAACTAAAACCTTGACCTGGCAACCGGCAATGGTCAGCTCTGGGGCACCAGTCACTTGAGCAACGGGGACGGGGGCTTTGACGGCACCTGGGTTGGAAAGTTCATTGCGTATAGCTGGGAGGGGAAGGGCCAGTCGAAAGGGTTTGGCGACATGGCCGGGTACCAACAGAGGTTCACGCTCCAATGGGCTCCCTTCGGTGACACGGCCGAGGGATACACGTTCCTGCCTGGCAACAAGTGAGGCCAGGTCCATTGCCGCCGTCGTGACGCTATGAGTCGTGTTGGCTTCATTCAGTAGACGAGTGTGCATCCATGTTCGATATTGCGACCTGGATGCACACTCGTCGTGTTGATGCGGGTTGGGTATCCACCGCCCGTTGTTCCGCTTCTTGGGGCCCCAGCTCCCCGATATCGGGCGCTGGAACCCAGGGAAACCCGGGTATCGGTCACCTGGAACGCCCCGATGCTCAGACGCCGTCGCGATTTTGGCCACATGGTGGTGGTCGTTGCGCCGGCCACTCCTCGTTCCTAACGCTGAATCGTTCGTTGATTACTCGATGGGGGAGGGGTGTTGCGGGGTGACTACCATGGCCCCGCCGTACGAAAGGGACCGTCGTTGAAGATCCATGAGTATCAAGCCAAGCAGCTCATGAAGGCCAGGGGGATCTCCGTTCCATCGGGTCTGCTCGCCACAACCGTGGATGAGGCCGTCGCCGCCGTCCGCCCCCTCATCGAGGAGTTGGGCAATCCCGTGGTGGTGGTCAAGTCTCAGATCCACGCCGGCGGCCGGGGCAAGGGACGGTTTATCGAGTACCCCGACCTCGGTGGCGTGACGGTTGTGTTGGCTGGTATCGACGGAGGCGTCGAGGCTGCCGAAGAGGCGGTCAGAGAACTTGCCGGCAAGATGCTCGGCTCGACTCTCGTCACGATTCAGACCGGCCCCGAAGGCAAGCAAGTGAACCGGCTCTATATCGAACAGGGCGTCGACATCGAAACTGAACTGTATCTGTCGGTCGTTCTTGATCGAGCCGTCAGTCGCAATGTGCTCATGGTGTCCACCGAAGGTGGGACCGAAATCGAAGAAGTCGCCGAGCACACACCAGAGAAGATTCTCAGAGCGACCATCGATCCGGCGATTGGCCTGGCCAACTTTCAGGCGGCCGACCTTGCCTACGGACTCGGTCTCGAAGGCGACGCGTTCAAGAACGCCATCAGTTTCATGAAAGCCCTCACCGCCGCTGCGGTCGAACTGGACACCGACCTCATCGAGATCAACCCGCTTGTCGTCACCAAAGCAGGTGGGGTGATGGCGTTGGACGGGAAGATGAGCTTCGATGCCAATGCGATGTTCCGTCATCCCCATATTGCCCAGATGCGCGATGAGTCCGAGGAAGATCCTGCCGAGCTCGAAGCGGCAGAACACGACCTTTCGTTTATCAAGCTTGACGGCTCAATCGGCTGCATGGTCAACGGGGCCGGGTTGGCCATGTCGACCATGGACATCATCAAGTACGTCGGCGGGGAACCCGCCAACTTCCTGGACGTCGGTGGGGGTGCCACGGCAGACAAGGTCACCGCAGCCTTCAAAATCATCACCAAAGATCCGCGAGTTAAAGGGATCTTCGTGAACATTTTCGGCGGCATCATGAAATGCGACACCATCGCCATCGGAGTCGTCGAAGCCGTCAAAGAAGTGGGGCTCCAAGTCCCGCTGGTGGTGCGACTTGAGGGGACCAACGTCGACCTGGGCAAACAGATCATCGACGAATCAGGACTGAACGTGGTCAGCGCCAGCGATATGAAAGATGGCGCTCAGAAGATCGTGGAGCTAACCAAATGAGCGTGCTGGTTGATACGAATACCCGGGTCCTGGTTCAGGGGATGGGCCAGACCGGCCGGTTCCACACCGATACTGCCCTGGCCTACGGGACGAACATGGTGGGCGCCGTCCACCCGTCCAAGGCGGGAACGATCGAGCACTTCGAAGGCGAAACCGATCACAGCGGAGTCCAGGGTCGTGCCGACACCTATTCGGCGGATCTGCCCATCTTCCGGAGCGTTGTTGAGGCGGCCGAAGCGACGGGCGCCAATGCGTCGGTGATCTATGTTCCGCCACCATTCGCAGCCGACGCCATCATGGAAGCGGCCGCGGCGGGTATCAAACTCATCGTCTGCATTACCGAAGGTATTCCGGTAGGTGACATGGTGATTGCCAAGCGATACCTCGAGGACAAGAACGTCCGACTCGTGGGACCGAACTGCCCGGGGGTCATCACCCCTCAGCAGTGCAAGATCGGCATCATGCCGGGCTACATTCACCAGCCAGGCAAGATCGGCGTCGTGAGTCGCTCAGGAACCCTCACCTATGAAGCGGTGTTCCAGCTGACCAATAACGGACTCGGCCAGACGACCGCCATCGGCATCGGTGGCGATCCCGTGAACGGGACCAACTTCGTCGACTGTCTCGACCTCTTTAACCAGGACCCCGATACCGAAGGCGTCATCATGATTGGCGAGATCGGTGGAACGGCCGAAGAAGAAGCCGCCGAATGGATCCAGCAGTACATGACCAAGCCGGTCGCCGGGTTCATTGCGGGCACCACCGCCCCAGCCGGTAAGCGGATGGGCCATGCCGGCGCCATCATTTCGGGGGGCAAAGGAACGGCTGCCGACAAGATTGCTGCACTGAAGAAGGCGGGCATCGTCGTCGCCCCAACCCCAACCGACATGGGAACGGCCATGCTCGAGGCGCTCGGGTAGACAACCCCGTCAGCACCAGTAGGCTCGACCTGTGGACATTCGACCGGCTTCCGAGAATCCGTACCCGTGGGGTGGGTCGGCTACTCCCTATGAGGAACTTGGAGGCGAAGAGCGAGTCCGGGAACTTGCGGATGCCTTCTATGACGTCGTCGATGAGAGCTCACCGGTTCTTCGGTCGATGTTGCCGCTCGACCTGTCCGCATCCCGCCAGAAGCTGTTTGAGTTCCTCAGTGGTTGGATGGGTGGGCCAGGGTTGTACTGGGAGAGGCACGGCCATCCTCGTCTCCGCATGCGTCACGTCCGGTTTCCCATCGACGATCACGCCGCCGATGAGTGGTCGCGTTGCATGGACGGGGCTCTCGACCGAATCGGGGCCGACCAGGCGGTACGTGCCTTCTTGTCTGAAGAACTCGGCAAGGCAGCTCAGTCGTTACGCAACCTGGCCTCGCCGGACCCGCTGATCTAGGCGTTCGTCAACACTGGCTGTTGGTGCTTTGCCTCGCCGACCAAACGCCCTTCCAGCAATCTCCCGAAACGCATCACGAGTGGAAGAAGAGCGATACAGATCACGGCTGCGATGGCCAACTGCGGTGCGACGTCTGCCAGCGTTGCCCCGTTGATGGATAGATCGAAAATGGGCTGGAGAAAGTAATACGTCGGTCCGAGTTTGGCGATCCATTGGGGGAGGGTCGGCCAAATGGTGAATAGGACCGGAAATAGCAGCAAGATTGCTCCGCCCTTCCACGCCGCGAACATCGTGGCAGTGTCGGGCGCCCATGACCCGAGCATCAGGCCGATCTCAGCCATCATGATCGCCCCGAGAGTGATCGCCAACAGGGTGGCCACCGGGGCACTCCCGAACGCGCTGTTGAGGAGCAACGTCATGACGCCGGTGAGAATGGCCAGGATGGCTCCGAGCAAGCCCTTCGCCACGAGAACGTCCTTGAGGCTGGCCGGCGTTACCAGCACGGCACTCAACGTTCGACGGGTCTTCTCCTCGATGAGGCTTGCGGCGGGGACCATGACGCCGGCGATCGCCACGGCCATGATGACCAGCATCGGGAGCATCCTCACCGATAGCTCAAGGCCCTGATCCCCGATTGCTACAACGGAAACGTCGACGGGCGAATCAACCGCAGACATGGTTCGAACGAGATCCAGGGCGGTGACTCCGAGGATGATTCGATCCGAGGCAAGGCTGTCGCCGCCCACCCAGAACTGGAGCTGTGGCTGGGCGCTGCTACGGACCAAATCGTCGAATCCCACCTCAAGAACCAATCCAGCGTCGAGATTGCCTTCTTCGACCAGGCGGCGTAAGTCATCGGGGGCGTCGAGGAAGGTGACCTTGATGCCTTCCAGCTGAGCGGCCGCCTCCGTAACGGCGGAATTGCCAAGGTCGACGATCCCGAGCCGTGGTTCGGTGTTGAACAGGCCGCCAAACACAATGCGGAAAGCGAAGGTCAAGACGAATGGCACAACCAGTGCCCACAGGACGATCGGCGACCGGGGCCCGAGCGAGAGATCTTTGAGCAGGATCTTGCGGATCATAAGCGAACCACCCTTCGTTTCAGCACGAGAAGGCCCGCGGCAAACGCGACGACACACCACGCGGCCAGTGCCAGCAGAGGCCCGGCCAAGTGTCTGAATCCCTCACCGTAGGCGGTGGCGCCGACAATCGCTTCGACCAACCCCCAACTGGGCAGGACTTGAATCCACGCAGCAGCCGTACCGGGAAACAGCGCGGCAATCACGGGGATGATCAACGGGATGAGGAAAAGAACGCTCCAAAAAATGATCGTAATGAAGTCGCGTCCTGCTGATCCCGCCCACAATCCGAATCCGGTCACGAGTATCGCCCCGAGGAGCAGTGACACGAGCAGCACCAGGCTATTGGCCCCGAACGAACCAATGGCCGCCATGAGCAACACCGCCTGGCTAAAAGCGAGAAGTGTCCCCAGGATGGACTTTGCCGTGAGGAAGTCTGTCACGGTGGTCGGGGTCGCCAGGATGGCGGTCACCGTGCGCTGTTGGATTTCCGAGGCGACCAGGGTGGCGAGCGCCATCATCTCCACCATGAGCATCAAGAAGACGAACATCGGCCGCATGGTCTCTTGTAGCGAGACCTGATCTCCCGCCCGATCGATACCAAGCAGGATTTCTTGCTCGGTGGGAAGAATGACGAGCGGGGGGTTGCCTGCTGCCGCATAGGCCATCTCTCGAACCATCGAGCTCAGGGCGCCGCGCACTTCGGCTGGAACATCCGCGGTAACGAAGAGCGTTACCTCAGTCTCCTTGCCGGTCGCCACGGCGGTTATGAAGTCGGGGGGAAAGGCCAATCCGACGGCGGGACCGTCGCCGGCTCGGATCGCCTCCTCGAGTGCGGCACTTGAATCGAAAGGCGTGATGGTGAGTCCGGCGTCGCCGGTGAGCTCGTTGAAGTACGCATCCATCCCCGTTTGGGCGATTCCCATCTCAATGGATTCGTCGACCGTGTTCGGCAGTACCCAAAAAATGGCCACATAGAAGACGAGACCGAGGACGGTCATGAAGAGATAGAACCGATCCCGGGTAAAGGCCCGGAGGTCTTTGGCGACAATCGCACGAATGGCGGGCCAGTTCACGCGGTCAAGCCCCTCCCGGCGTACTCGACGAAGATGTCCTCCAGGGTCGCTTCCTCGGTATGAATCGTGAGGATGTGTCCGGCCGACATGGCCTGGCGCAATTGTTCGGTTGCGTCAGGGTCGTCGAGTGGCACCACGATTTCGCTGATGACGCCATCGTCCCGGCTACGAATCTTGACGGCGCGCTGGCCATGAGCCAGCTTGAGTTCTTCGGGTGTGTCGACGGCCAGGATCGACCCTTCGTTGATGAAGGCCACGCGGTCGGAGAGCTCATCGGCTTCGAACATGTCGTGGGTGGTCAATATGACGGCCGCCCCGCGTGCGGCTTGATCCTTGATGAGGTCCCGGATGGTCCGCGACGAGACGGGATCAAGGCCGTCGGTCGGCTCGTCCAGGAACAAGATGTCCGGTTCGTTGATCAGACTTCTGGCCATCATGAGGCGCTGGCGCATACCTTTCGAGTAGGTGGATACCCGATCCTCGGCCCGCCCGGCCAGATCGACCCGGGTGAGAATCGGCATCGGATCGAACCGTTTGATCCCGAACAGGCTTGCGAAGAAACGTAGATTTTCGACTGCCGACATGGCGTCGTAGACATTCTTCTCTTCGAAACAGACCCCCATCCGGGCCTGAATGGCTTCGCGAGCTTCCGGCATGGGATGACCGAGGATCGTGATCGACCCGGAATCGGGTCGCAACTGTCCCGTGAGCATTCTGATCGTGGTCGACTTGCCAGCACCGTTCGGCCCGAGCAACCCCACGATCTCGCCTGCGGCAACTTCCAATGAGACGTTGTCGACGGCTCGCACCTGCCCGAACGAATAGCTGAGCCCCGACACGGAGAGCGCACTGCCGGGCATGTGGACCCCTTTCCATAGGCCCAGCCAAATCTATCACCGCCCTGCCCCACCTGGCCGGGTTTGGGGTTGTCCGGCCGAACTACACTTCCCGGCGTGCGGACTGCAGTGCTGATATCGGGATCGGGATCGAATCTGCAAGCCATTGTGGATGCCCAGGCGGATGATCCCTCGTTTTCGGCTGAACTCGCCGTTGTGGTCTCAGATCGGTTCGGTGTTGGTGGTCTACTACGGGCGGAGACCTTCGGAATCCCCTCGGAAGTGGTCAACTGGTCCGACTACCCGGATCGAACGGCGTTTACGGCCGCGATCTGCCAAACCCTTGTGCGCTACGACGTCGAACTGGTAGTCCTGGCCGGTTTCATGCGGATACTGTCCGAAGAAGCCATCCAACGATTCCCGAACGCAATTCTGAACATTCATCCCGCACTACTACCGGCTTTTCCCGGTGCTCACGCGGTCGAGGATGCCCTGGCCTATGGGGTGAAAACTACCGGTGTCACGGTTCATTTCGTCGATGAGCATGTCGATCATGGGCCGATCATTGCCCAGGAACCGGTGCCTGTGATGGCCGCCGACACGGCTGCGTTGCTGCACAAACGGATTCAAACGATCGAACACCGTCTATATCCGAAATGTGTTCGGGCGGCGGCGTCGGGTCATCTTCGCGTCGAAGGAAGGACGGTGATCTGGAATGAACGTTGAGGTACGACGTGCGCTTGTCTCGGTCTACGACAAAGAAGGACTCGTCGAGTTCTGTTCGGCGTTGATAGCAGGTGGCGTTGAGATCGTCTCGTCGGGTGGAACCGCCCGATTTCTTACCGACGCCGGCCTTGCGGTCACGTCGGTCGAGTCTGTCACCGGTGCTGCTGAAATGTTGGGCGGTCGGGTCAAGACGCTGCATCCCAATATCCACGGAGGGATCCTTGCCAACCGCGCCGACGAGAGTCACCTTGCCGATCTTGAAGCACGACAGATCGAGCCCTTTGATTTGGTCGTGTGCAACCTCTATCCGTTTCGCCAAACCGTGGCGGCTCCCGGCGTCACGGTGCCTGAGGCAATAGAACAGATCGATATCGGTGGGCCAACGATGGTGCGAGCGGCGGCCAAGAACCACGCCTGGGTGGGGATTGTCACGTCGCCGGATCAATACGGCGAAGTCGTGGCGGCGGTCGGCACAGGGGGCTTGTCAGACGAACTGCGGACCCGTCTCGCCAGGGAAGCCTTTTTCCATACCGCCTCCTACGACGCAGCCATCGTGAACTGGTTCGCTCGCGACGAGCAGCTCCCCGAGCATGTCGTTACTCCGCTGCGGCGGCGGACGGTGCTTCGATACGGCGAAAACCCGCACCAGGCAGGAGCCCTTTACCACCAGGATGAAACCTCGTCGTGGTGGGATGGTGTGGTCCAGCACGCCGGGATCACCCTGAGTTACCTCAACCTGTTCGACGCCGGCGCGGCATGGGTATTGGCCAACGATCTGGCCGGTGAGTTTGGTTTCCCGGCCGCGGCGATCATCAAACACGCCAACCCGTGCGGGGCGGCGGTCGGAGCCGACCTGGCCGACACATACCAGCGTGCCTACGAGTGCGACTCCCGGTCGGCCTTCGGTGGCATCGTGGCGTTGTCGGCTCCAGTGGACGTCGCCACGTTGGATCGGATCGTCGAAGCAGCTCAAGCTGATGTGGTAATCGCGCCCGGCTATGGGCCGGGAGTGGTCGAAGGGCTGATCGCCAAACGGAAAAACACCCGAATCCTCGAAGCGCCCGCGCCAGGGACGGACTCCTTTGAGCTTCGTCAGATTTCTGGTGGCTGGCTCGGCCAGGTTGCGCACCATTTCGCCTCCGGGCCTCAATCGTGGCAGGTTGTGACGAAGCGGACCCCGACCGCTGCTGAACGAGCCGACGCAGCATTCGCCTGGCGAGTCTGTGGGCACGTCAACTCGAACGCCATTGTCCTTGCCAAGGACGGGACCGCCTGGGGGATCGGAGCCGGCCAGCAGAACCGGGTCGAGGCGGGTGAAATCGCTGCCGCCAAGGCTGCCGGTCGAGCGGTCGGCGGAGCCTGCGCCTCGGATGCGTTTTATCCGTTCCCGGACGGAATTGAAGCCGCGGCAGCCTCGGGGGCGACCGTAGTGGTTCAACCAGGCGGGGCGATGCGTGACGCGGACGTGATTGCTCGTGCCGATGAACTCGGCCTCGCCATGCTCTTCACAGGCGAACGCCACTTCCTCCACTAGGAGTAGCCGAACGGGCAGCGCCAGTCCCTCTCCTTCCAGGAGGGTGGCCATCCTCATGCCGTTGCCAGTGGCGTTTCGGTTGGTCGGTTCGTCTGACATTTGGGACTTCCAGCGATGGTGAAAGCCCGGTTTCTGACCGTAGAATTCGGATAGGAACAGGAGACTTATCATGATTGCAAGAACCGTTTTGGTCGGTTTGATTGTCGGAGGGGTGTTGCTGACTTCCTGTGGAGGCGATGCAACCACGACGACCTCTCTCACTCCGACTACGAGCTTGGCATCCACCACCACCTCTGTCCCCGACAGTCCGACGACGACGGGGGCGAGTACGACGACAACCACAGCAACGACGACGTCAACGCCGGGGGTTGATGTCCTCGTCTACTACTCAACCGGTGATGGGACTGACTGTGGCCTGGTCGCTCCATTTGAGCGAACGATCCCGGCGGACGTTGATCCGATCTTCGGTGCCCTGGAGCAGTTGGTCGGTGGTCCGACCACAACCGAAGCGGCGGCCGGCGCTGGTTCTTTCTTCTCAGAGGCAACCGCCGATGCGGTTCTGTCGGCCACCCTGACCAATGGCCTGCTCACCGTCGACTTCTTCGACTATCGAGTGGAGCTTGCCAATGCATCCACGAGCTGTGGAAGCGAGGCGTTCTTGTCGTCGCTCAACGATACGGTGTTTCAATTCAGTGAGGTCGAACGGGTGCGGTACACGATTTTCGGAAGTTGTAACGAGTTCTACAACTGGCTCCAGCGGGATTGCCAGGATCAGACGCGGACCGGATCCGTAAGTGTCGACCTGAACACGAACGACCTGGCTTCTGGTTCGGGTTGCACGCCCGGCACCGCGGTCCTTCCCGACGGGGAATGGTTTGGATATGTCGACACGGCCGCCAGCTCCGAACTCGAGTTCGACCTGGCTTGCTGGTTCAGCGGAGTTCCGGCGGCCGATGCCGCCGCCGAAGACGGATCCGAATCGCCACCGCCCAATGACTATTACGTCCGGAACCAGTCCTCGGCCCTCCGAACGGTTGCCGTCAGCGATGCCGCCGCGGTGCAGCAGCTGGTTGATACCGG
>CAJQPD010000381.1 GCA_905480085.1 uncultured Acidimicrobiia bacterium | reverse complement strand
CCCGTAACCTTTCTGCACAGGCCGATCGGCGAGTTCCTCACCACCGCAGCAAAAGCTGGGTTTTCCTTGAGTGAGTTGCGAGAAGTGCCATTTGAACCCGGTGGCTTGCCCGATGCGGGACTCCCGCGCCTCATCGGCGTTCGCTGGGCTCGCCAGTAGGCTTCTGATATGCGTCGGCCCCCCACTGCCGAAATCCCGGATGCCCCTGGCGTCTACATGTTTCGTGACAGTCACGGTCAGGTCTTGTATGTCGGCAAGGCCAAGTCTCTGCGCAAGCGGGTCCTCAATTACTTCTCCAAAGATCTCGCCGCCCGCACCCGGATGATGGTGTCCGAAGCAGAATCCCTGGACTTCATCATTGCCGCCAACGAAGTCGAAGCGCTCATGCTCGAGTTCAACCTTGTCCAGAAATACAAGCCGCGGTTCAATATCCGACTCAGAGACGACAAATCGTTTCCGCATCTCACGATCACCCGGCGCGACGAGTGGCCGGCGGCCAAGGTACGGCGCGGCAAGAAACGTAGAGGCGATCAGCATTTCGGGCCGTACGCCCACGCGTACGCGATCCGAAACACGCTTGATCTGTTGTTGAAAGCCTTCCCGATCCGGACGTGTTCGGATTCGAAGTTCCGGGTCCACCAATCCCGGGGGCGCCCTTGCCTCCTCGCTGATATCGAGAAGTGTTCGGCTCCGTGTGTTGGAGCGATCGATGCGGATGACTACCAGGAGTTGGTTGATGGTCTGGCGGGGTTTCTCAACGGTGACTCGGACACCATCCTCCGACGGGTACGCAGTGCCATGATCAACGCCTCGGATCAGCAGTTGTATGAGCAGGCGGGGCGATATCGCGACCAACTGCGTGACCTGCAACGAGCGATCGAGCGTCAAGAAATCGCCAGCGAGCGCCCGGAAGATTTCGATGTGCTGGCGATCGCCGATGAAGACCTCGAGGCGTCGGTGTTCGTCTTGATCGTCAGACGGGGGAAGGTGGTCGGGCGGTTTGGTCAGATAATCGACAAGGTCGAAGACGTGTCTCCAGAAGAACTCACCGGCAACCTGCTGCGCGAGCGATACGGTGAGGAGGACCCCCCGAACTTGATCATCCTCGACGGCTTGCCAGATGACCCCGATCTGTGGACCGCCTGGCTGACGGAGCGTCGCGGCGGCCCCGTTGAACTGCGAGTCCCGCAGCGGGGAGGCAAGCGCAAACTGCTCGAAACGGCTCATATCAACGCCCGCGAGCAACTTGGCCGCCACCGTCTCAAGCGTCAGTCCGATCCCAACGCCAGGGCCAAGGCCATTAACTCACTCCAGGTGGCGCTGAATTTGCCGGCTGCTCCGCTGCGCATCGAATGTTTTGATATCTCCACGTTGCAGGGCCGCAACACCGTGGCCTCGATGGTGGTTCTCGAAGATGGGCTCCCTCGACGCTCGGACTATCGGCGCTTCAAGATCAAAACGGTTGAACAACAAGACGACTTCGCTTCGATGGAGGAAGTCCTCCGGCGCCGTTTCACGGCCTATCTCATCGAGCGTGAGTTGCCGACCGAAGAACGCGGCAAATTCGCCTATCCACCGGGGCTATTACTCATCGATGGTGGACTCGGGCAGTTGGGGCGGGCCGTCAAAGTTCTGGCCGAACTCGGCCTCGATATCCCGGTGGCCGGGCTTGCCAAACGAATGGAAGAGGTTTATCTGCCGGGTAGCTCGGAGCCCGTGCGAATTCCCCGTGACGAACCCGCCCTTTATCTCCTCCAACGGGTCCGTGACGAAGCGCACCGGTTCGCCATCACGTACCACCGCTCGTTGCGAGGCAAGCGGATGGTCGACTCGGTTCTCGACGAGGTGGTAGGAGTCGGTCCGACAAGAAAGAAAGCTCTGCTGCGTACGTTTGGCAGCCTCAAACGGCTTCGGGAGGCCTCGATCGGCCAACTATCAGAGGTCGTACCGGCCGCCGTCGCCCGTGACGTGTTCGATGCTCTTCATGGATAATCCGGATCTGCGGCGACGCGACCGGTGATCGGTCAACCGGACGATTACGATGAGAGACACCGAAGGGAAGGGTTTCTGTGGAGCAACGTCCGCAGGTTGTAGTTGTCACCGGCATGTCAGGGGCCGGTAAATCGACGAGCGCCAAGACCCTTGAGGATCTGGGCTATTCGGTCATCGACAATCTTCCCCCTGCCCTCATCCCGGATCTGATCCGCCATAAACAGGTCCCGGAACGTCACGACTTTCTCGGGCTAGTCCTGGACCTGCGCGACGGGAATACCATCGACGACATCCGGGTCCCCATCTATAACCTGCGCGGGCAGGGTGCGTCGGTCGTGGTTATGTTTCTTGATACCGACGATCAGGTCCTGGTCCGGCGGTATGAGGAAAGCCGGCGGCCTCATCCGATGGGGCGGGACACGATCGCTGAGTGCGTCGAAGCCGAACGCGAACTGACTGGCGAACTTCGCGCCTGGGCTGATGTCGTCGTCGATACGACTGATTACTCGGTGCATGACCTTCGTCGGCGTCTCGAGGCCGAGTTCCAAACCGCCTCCTGGCAACGCGACATGCGGGTCTCGGTCAGGTCGTTTGGTTTCAAGAACGGGAGCCCGCGAGATGCCGATCTTGTCTTTGATGTTCGTTTCCTTCCCAACCCGCATTGGGACGAAGAGTTGCGGCCGCTGCGAGGGACCGATCAGCCGGTCCGCGACTTCGTCCTTGGCAATGAGGACGCCGAACGGTTCTTGACCGACGCCGCCGCCATGTTGGAGTTTCTTCTCCCTCGCTATGAGGCGGAAGGGAAGTCGTTCTTGTCGATAGGCATCGGTTGTACAGGTGGGAGGCATCGGTCGGTGGCGATTGCCGAAGAGTTGGCTCGACGAATAGAACAGCCCGACATCGCCGTGTCGGTGCACCACCGGGACAAAGATAAATGACGTTCGAACCCGAAGCTCAGACCGAGATGCAATTGCTCGGCCTCACCGCAGGCGGCCCGAAAGTGGTGGCGATCGGTGGCGGCCACGGACTCGCTCAGGCTCTCATCGCCATCCAGGCCTACGCCAGCCAGATCGACGCGGTGGTGACCGTCGCTGACGACGGTGGGTCGTCTGGCAGGCTGGCCGGTCCGCTGGGAATCCCGCCGCCAGGAGACATCCGCCGATGTCTGCTGGCTCTCAGTCCCGAACCGTCCATCTGGGGCGAACTACTTGGATACCGCTTCGACAGCGGAGACATCGCCGGTCACTCGCTTGGCAACCTCATGTTGGCCGCCCTATCGGACATCGCCGGAGGGTTTGTTCATGCTCTCAACTTGTGCGGTGAGCTGTTGGGGGCGAACGGTCGGGTCCATCCTGTGTCCGAAGAACCCCTGGAGTTGTGGGCTGACACCGATCGTGGGCCGGTTTCCGGGCAGGTGGCGATCGCAACTGCCCCGGGAACTATCCGCCGGATCGAAGTCCGACCTGGTTCGGCCCACGTGAACCCGGCCGTCCTCGATGCCATCGTCGACGCCGATCAGATTGTTCTCGCTCCCGGGTCGCTGTTCACGTCTCTCATCTCGAATCTCGTCGTCCCCGGTGTGGCCGAGGCGATCAACCGTTCGACGGCCCAAATTGTGTTTGTGCTCAATCTGGTGACGCAGAACGCCGAAACGCTCGGGCTTGACGCTGCAGCCCACGTAGCTGCTCTGCGCAAAGTCGGGGGTTTGGAAGTTACCGGGTCGGTTTTGGCTCATACGGGACCGATTAGGGTTCCCTTGGGACTTGCCCAGGTTACGGCTGACGAATCGAGCATCGAGGGATGGGACGTCGTTGCATGCGATCTCTGCGATCAGGCGGCCGAATGGCCCCAGCACGATTCCATCAAGCTGGGGTTTGAATTGGCGCAGTTGATAGGAGCTTGATGAAACGCTATCTAACTATCGAAGACGTCGATGTCGCCGGCCAAACGACGCTGGTTCGTTCCGACCTGAACGTGCCGTTGACCGATGGCATCGTGGGAGACGATTTCCGCCTGAGGGCGAGCCTGCCAACCATCGAACGGCTTCGAGCGCAAGGTGCCCGGGTCGTGTTGGCGAGTCACCTTGGTCGTCCCGTGGGAGTTGATCCAGCCTTTTCGCTTGCTCCCGTATCTGTCCGTCTCGGTGAACTGGGCGGGTTTGAAATCATCCAGCTGAATGGGCTGTACGGGCCTGACATCGAGCGAGCCATCAACGCCGCGCCGCCGGGCTCTGTACTGGCCCTGGAGAACACCAGGTTCGATGATGGCGAGACGTCCAATGATCCAGTCCTTGCAGCCGGGCTGGCCTCACTCTGTGACCTGTTTGTCAATGATGCGTTCGGTACCGCGCATCGAGCTCATGCGTCTACTACCGGTATCGCCGAACATGTCCTTTCGGTGGCCGGACCTTTGCTGGTCAGTGAACTGCAAGCTTTTTCGACGCTGCTCGAGGACCCGCCCCGGCCGTTCACCGTCGTGCTTGGTGGCGCCAAGGTTTCCGACAAACTGGGCGTCATAAAGGCACTTCTTCCCAAGGTGGACATGATGCTCATCGGGGGTGGCATGTGTTTCACCTTGCTGGCCGCCGAAGGGTTCGAGATTGGTAATTCGTTGTTTGAGGAGGGCATGGAAGACGAAGTCGCCCAGGTCCTCAGGGGGCCGTATGGCGATCGGGTCGTCACACCAAGCGATATCGTCGTTGGTGACAGCTTCGCCGAAGACACCAACCACGAGGTGGTGGCTCGCAATCGGCTTCCCGACGACCAAATCGGTCTAGACATCGGCCCGACCACCGCAACGGAGTTTGCCAGGGTGATCGCTGGGTCTGGATCAGTTTTTTGGAATGGTCCCATGGGCGTCTTCGAATGGGAAGCGTTCAGTCACGGGACCGAACAGGTTGCTCGTGCCCTGGTTGGACATCAGGGCTTCACCGTCGTCGGGGGTGGAGACTCGGTGGCTGCTTTGCGTCAGTTGGGCCTCGAAGATGCACCCAGCCACCTTTCAACAGGCGGTGGCGCCGGCCTGGAGCTTCTAGAAGGCAAGGTTTTACCGGGAATAGCTGCACTGGAGAGATGGGTCGATGGCTCGTAAAGGTCTTATAGTTGGAAACTGGAAGATGAATA
>CAJQPD010000380.1 GCA_905480085.1 uncultured Acidimicrobiia bacterium | reverse complement strand
GGCGAGTTCATGAATCAACACATAATCGATAACCCAGCCGGGGAACTTGACCATTCGTGACGACAGGCGGATGCGTCCGGTGGCGGGTGTGCACGAGCCCCAGCGGTGGTTCTGGCGGGTCGACCAGTCCACAGATGTCGGGCGGGGCAGGTCGAACCTGTCGGCCAGTCGGTCGGCTCGTTCGGCAAGGCCCGGTTCGGACGCTTTCTTGGTAGCCAGTCTCGTTTGCATGACCTCAACCCAATGAGTTTCTTGCTCAGCGGTGAGGTTATCGGGCACCATCACTTTGAGGATGTCGCCCTCCATCCGAGCCTGGATGGTCTTTCGGCGTTTGGCCGAGCGAATGACTTTCACTTCCATCTCCCATACGGTATCGGGTCGGTACGACAGAATCGAGTTGAGAAATGCACCAGTCGGTCAGGACCGCCCGTCATAAACTGCGTTTCATGACGATTACTACCGGACCGTTGTTGACCGATGAGGCTGAAGAATGGTTCGGCGCGATGTCGGTTCCGTTCGCAGACGATGTCACCCCGGAGCGACTCGAGCGGAGCAAGCGGCGCCATAGGTTGGATAGAGCTACCGCTGCCAAAGACGGCGACGAAATCGTCGGGACATTCGGATCGTTCTCGTTCCTCACCACGGTACCCGGGGGTGAACTACCGACCAGCGGCGTCACCGCGGTGGCAGTTCTTCCAACCCATCGGCGTCGCGGCATTTTAACTCGACTCATGACCGATCATATGGAGGTTTGCCGCGATCGCAACGAACCCCTTGCTTCGCTCTGGGCCTCCGAGCCGGCTATTTATGGTCGGTACGGATTTGGAGTAGCTGCGCGCCACTTTGACTTGAAGCTGACTGTTCAACCAGACATGTTCCGCGAACCCCGACCGTCCGGGTACGAGTTTCGGTTGATTCCTGCCGATGTTGCCCTGGACCTCCTTCCCCCGATGTATGAACGAGCTCGACTGCTGCGGCCGGGGATGTTTGTCCGGACCCAGGAGTGGTGGGGGTTTCTTCTCGAGGACCCGGCCGACCGACGCGAGGGATGGAGTTCCTATCGTCGAGTCGTGGCTTCGGTCGGGGGCGACGACGTTGGGTACGTCATTTTTCGAGCGCGATGGAACGACCAGGACCGGCAAACGGTGCGGGTGTCCGAGGTCTTTGGGATCGACGACGCGGCCGAGCGAGAGCTGTGGCGGTTTCTTACCGAAATGGACCTGGTTTCGGAGATCATCAACTGGAACGATCCGATTGACCGGCCATTCGACTGGTGGCTAACCAATCCTCGACTCGCGACTAGAAAGGCTGGCGACGCGCTGTACCTGCGGTTGGTTGACGTGGAATCGGCTTTGCAAGCCCGTGCGTATGCGGTGCCGGGATCGGTGGCGATACAGGTCGCCGACGAGGTATGCCCGTGGAACGCAGCCGTCTTCCGGCTCACGGTCACCGAGTCGGGCGTGACGTGTGATCGCACTGATGGTGGAGCAGATATGAGGATGGACGTCGCTTCTCTCGCTTCGGCCTATCTCGGAGATCGACGACTCACGGAACTCGGCAGGGTCGGTCGACTCATTGGCGATGAGCGCTCGATCGCGACGGCGAGTCGCATGTTCGCTTGGGAGGTTGCGCCACACTGTCAGGAGATGTTCTAGGTCGGCTTTTCCTCGGAGGTTGATGACCGATGACCAGCCAGGGAGGTCCGCCCCTGTGTTTTGGCGCCTGACGAGCAAGTGGCTGGAGCACCGTTGTTTCCTGACCGGTCCTTGGTTCAGACCGGTGACGGGTTTCCAGAGGGCCGGTGGGCACGGCCTTCTCGCGGATGTCTCAATTTCGCAGGTTTCGGGTAGTATTACCGGCCGCATGGTTGCTTCCTCTTTTCGTAACATAGCTTTGATCGCGCACGTCGATCATGGAAAAACCACACTCGTGGATGCCTTGCTCCGGACCACCGGGGTTTTCGCGGCTCACGAGCGGCCTGACGAACGAGTTATGGACTCAAACGATCAAGAGCGCGAGCGTGGGATCACCATTCTCGCCAAGGCCGCTTCGGTTGAGTGGAAGGGCGTTCGGATCAACATCGTCGACACGCCCGGTCACGCCGACTTCGGTGGCGAGGTTGAGCGGGCTCTGGCGCTCGTCGACGGTGTGTTGTTGCTCGTAGACGCCGCCGAAGGGCCCAAGCCCCAAACCCGATACGTGCTGCAAAAAGCCCTGGCGTTGGACTTACCAGCCGTCGTTGTCATCAACAAAGTTGATCGGCCTGACGCTCGCCCGGCTGCCGTCGTGGACGAGGTCTATCAGCTCTTCTTTGATCTCGATGCCGGGGAGCATCACATCGAGTTCCCGATCGTCAGCGCCATTGCCCGCCAGGGTCTCGCAATCGCCGGCATTGGTGTGCCGGATGCTGATGGCGATTTGAGCCCGTTGCTCGATACCATTTTAGAAACCATCCCATCATCCACGGGCGATCCTGATGCCCCGCTTCAAGCGTTGGTCTCGAGTCTTGACGCTTCGGATTATCTCGGGAGGATGGCCATTGGGCGGGTCATCCAGGGAACGATGAAATCGGGCAGCCAGATAGCCGTCTGCTACGGCCGAGAAGACGAGGCGCCGATCAAAAAGCGTCTCACCGCGCTCATGGGTTTCGAAGGTCTACAACGCATCGACGTTGCCGAACGTAC
>CAJQPD010000379.1 GCA_905480085.1 uncultured Acidimicrobiia bacterium | reverse complement strand
AAAGGGAAAAGGGCGGACGCTCGAACTTGAGCAGATTCGCAAGGCTGAGGAAAAGGCAGCTGCGCAAACCGCTGATGTCAGGAAGAAGAGTTTTGTTACCATTGGCGCCATTCTCGCCGCAGTGATAGCCCTGGTTACCTGGGTCATGCTGGCGCCCGCCCCGCCCGGGATCCCGTATCCCAACCAGGGCAACTTTCACCTGTCCAGTCTCGAAGAACCCCATGTCGCGTACAACTCGGCGCCCCCCTCCTCGGGCCCACATTTCGGTGGCCTGGGCCCCTGGGGCGTCAGCGAAGAACCTATTCCACCCGAGTTGTTCTTGCACAACCTTGAGGACGCCGGCGTTGTCTTTGTCTATAATTGCCCGACCGGTTGTGACGATCTGTCTTCGGAGCTCGCCACACTTGTCGAGGACCGGCCTGAACCGACCCTGATCTTGACCCCGTACGCAGGGGCGATTCAAGACCCGGATGGAACCTCATACCGGGCCGCGGTGATTTCGTGGAACCGCGTCCTGTACTTCGACGACTTGACGGACCAGGCTCGGGCCGACATTGGCGATTTCATTGAGCTCTATCACGGTATCGACCACCACGTTCGTTAGTAAACCGACCGGTCCTGGTTAGGAAACCATTGCAGCTTTCGACGATCGAGTGGGCCGGTACGGGGCCGGTCACGTTGCTGCTCGCCCATGCCACAGGGTTCAACAAGCTCGTTTGGCAGCCGATGGTCGACGCGTTACATCGAGAGGGCTTTGGTGGGCGCATTGTGGCATTTGACTTCCGGTCCCATGGAACATCGCCCAAATTGGATGACCACGCCTGGTCGCACTTTGCCGGAGACGTGACCGAGGTCCTGTCAGCTATCGAGGGGCCGGTGGTCGGAGTAGGGCACTCGATGGGAGGGGCTGCTCTGCTACGAAGTGCGCTCGACAATCCGGAACGCTTCGTGGGGCAGGTACTGGTCGAGCCGATCATCTTCCCGCCGTTTCAGTTCGACGGCGTCGATCATCCACTCGTCCTGGGTGCGGCTCGCCGCCGCCGCGAGTTCGGGACGCCGGGAGAAGCAGTTGCGAATTTCGCAGCTAAGACGGTATTCGCAAAATGGGATCCGGATGCTCTGGCTGCCTATATCGAAGGCGGTCTGGTGCCCGAAGGCGAGCGTTGGGTATTGGCATGCGAGCCGGCTGACGAGGCGGCCACGTTCCGGGCCTCGGGATCCGATGGGGTATTCGACCGTCTCGCCGAAGTGGCGATTCCTGTCTGGCTGGTGGTCGGGGCCGATACCGACACCTACCCGCCCGGGTATGTGAACGTGCTTCTCGACCGAATGGCCGGCTCACGACTCGTTACCGTGCCTGAAGCCGGCCATTTCGTGCCAATGGAACAGCCGGTCGCCCTAGCGCGAGTCATCGTTGAGGCCATCAGTCGTTTCTCGAGCGACTGATTAGGCCAAATTCCAGGAAGCTCTAGGATTGCGCCCATGTTCTCCAAGCCGTTCATAGAGGCGCTCGGCGTCCAACTCGGCCCTGAGACCGCCAACGTCTTTCGGGTGGCGGCGGTCCCGGTCACAGTTGACCCGCTCGCTCTGGTGCGAAGCGGCGCCCATCTCTTCCCGTTCGCGGCCTACTTCGGTCGTCCTGATGCTGACGAAGCGGGTGGTTTGGGGGCGGCCTGGCGATCCGAGGCAACCGACGGCGCTGGCCGATTTGGTGAGATCAGTGCGCAGCTGAGTCAGTGTGGGATCGACTCCCGAGCCTTCGTCGGGTTTTCGTATCGCCCGGAAGGTGGGCTCGGCACCGAATGGGATGGCTTCAGCCGGGCGGTTTCGGTCATACCGGTGCTGAGTGTCATTGGTACCCGGGAAAGCGCCGAACTCGTCGTCGTGTTGCCGCCAGGGAGATCGTGGGGTCCCGTTGCCCAGGTGTTGTCCCAACTGAGCGATCCCGGTCCACCCGCAACGGGTCGGACGACTGATCTTTCCATTGAGTCGCGACCGGCTCCGACAGAATGGGAAGGCGCCGTGGCCAACGCGGTTGACTCGATTCGAGCCGGGTTATTCGAAAAAGTCGTGATGGCTCGTTCGGTGTTGGTTACCTCTGACGTGCCGTATCGGCCTTTCGATCTGGTTTCGCGCCTTCGGATGACGTATCCCGAGTGTTACGTGTTCGGTTGGCAGCAAGGTGACCGGGTGTTTGTTGGCGCCTCACCCGAGCTGCTCGCGGAGCGCGTCGGCAGTCGGGTGCGATCTCATCCGCTGGCTGGTTCGGCGCCGCGCGGCAGCAACGAGGAGGAGGATCGGGCTTTCGGGGAGCTCCTCATGTCCTCTGGCAAGGATCGTCGTGAACACCGGTTCGTGGTTGACGACATCACTGAGCGCCTCAGACCCCTCACGACGTCGCTGCACGTCGATCAGGTTCCGTCGTTGCGCAAGACGACGCATGTCCAGCATCTCTCAACCGAGGTCCGTGGCGACCTGGTGAACTCCATCCATGTCTTCGATCTGGCGGGAACTCTCCACCCGACGCCTGCCGTGGGGGGAAGTCCCCGTGATGAGGCTGATCGGTTTCTCGCCAAAGAAGAGCTCATCGATCGCGGTTGGTATGCAGGCGGTATTGGTTGGGCTAATCGGGCGGGTGACGGCGAACTGGCGATTGCGCTTCGTTGCGCCTTGATTCAAGGTCGGACCGCCTTGCTCTATGCGGGGGCGGGAATCGTGGCAGACTCCAATCCGGCCGCCGAATTGGAGGAAACGCGCCTCAAGTTTCGGACCATGATGAGTCTTCTCGCCGAGTCTTGATCGAGGGCTTAGCCCCGGTTGAAGAGATGTTTGTGAAGGGTGAGATTCTCTGAGCGGTCTGTTCTCAGCACGAGCACTTTCACATCATCGGGAGTGGCGAGGTGACCGAGGAACTCGTCGATGGTGGAGGGCTCGATGACGGTTGCCCCGAGCCCTTCTGCCACAGCCACCAAATTGGTTCCGTGGGGCGTGGTCAGCAGGTCCTCAAAGTGCTCCGGGTGGTCAGCTTGCGGTAGGAAATGGAATATACCCCCGCCGTTGTTATCGATCAGCACGACGGTGAGAGCAACTCCCAGCCGACGGGCGCTGGCCAGGGCGGTTGCGTCATGGAGGAAAGCCACATCGCCGATGAGCAGGTACGTGGGGCGACCGGTGGCGGCTACACCAACTGCAGTCGATATGACACCGTCGATGCCATTGGCAGCGCGGTTGGCGAAGATCCGGACGGGGCGATCCTGGACGCCGAAGAACGCATCGACGTCACGTATCGGCATTGATGAGGACACGACCAGACTGGCACCGTCGACCATCCCTGCCGCCAAGGCGGCGGCGGCGGCCGGTTCCGACGGCCAGGGCAAGATTCCCCAGGCGTCCAGTACGGCCGCTTCGCTGGCTGCCCAGGTCGGTGTCCAGGAGGGATCAGCCGGTTCGACGAGTTCGGCAAGGCGTCTGGCGGTGTCGGCAATGTCGGCTCTCACGATCACCGACGCGCTTGAGGTTGCCTCCCGCCAGGTGCCCGCATCCACCCACACCTGAGGTACGTCCGTCTGCGCGAGCCACGTCCACAGAGCCTTTGAAGTTGGGACTGGTCCGAAGCGAATGACAATATCCGGTCGCAGATCCATGTCGAGTCGGCCGGCCCGGGCAAGGGCGTCGCCGGTGGCAACAACACGGTCGACCGCGTGTTGGCCGGCTCGCAGGCCGGACAGGGGATCAGCGAAGATCGGAGCGTCGGCCGCTTCGGCGAGTTCGGCAATGGCTGCCGGTGTCTCAGGGTTGTCGGAGGGTCCGGCAATGATGAGGAGCTTTTTGCTGCCGATTTGACGGGCGACCGCGAGCAAGGCGCCGTCGGAAGCGACCGGGATCCCGAGGTGGATCGTGGGTGTCGGCGGTGCTGGGGGAGTGTTTTCACCTGTCGGTGTGGGAGCGAGTGGGTCTCGAAAGGCCAGGTTGAGGTGGACCGGCCCGGCCGGCGTTTCCTGAGCCGTGGCCCAGGCTTGCGCTCCGAGTCGAACCGCGTATCTGGCGGGGTCGGCCGATGGATCGGGCGGGGCGGCATCGTGGGCCCACTTGACCGACGTCCCGTAGAGATTCGCCTGACGGATCGTTTGGGGTGCTCCCGTATCCCGCAGCTCCTGCGGCCGGTCAGCGGTCAGAATCACGAGGGGGACATGTGAGAGCCCGGCCTCGACCACAGCCGGGAGATACTCGGCAGCAGCCGTGCCCGACGTCGAGATCAATGCGACCGGTTTTCCGACCGCCCTGGCCATGCCAAGAGCGAAGAAGGCGGCGCTTCGCTCGTCAAGGTGAACGGACACGTCGAGTCCGGTTGTTTCAGCTGCCGCAATGGCCAAAGGCGTGTTGCGCGAACCAGGACTCACTGCGACATGCTCAAGGCCAAGGTCGCGTAGGGCGCCAAGGAGCGGCATGGTGAATGCGTAGTTGCGGTTCGGCACCCCGTCAGGCTAGTGGTTCGCCGGGCCACGCTTGATCGGGAGGTGGCACAATGGAGGGGTGAGCGCCATCATTGGATTGCACGGATTTACTCAAGCTGGTCGCATGTTTGACGAGCTATCCCATTATCTGCCCCGACACATTGAGGCTCCTGATCTGCCGGGTCACGGTGCCTCCAGCAACCTGCCAGCCACGTTCGAGTCTGTGGTCGGCCTGGTCGAATGGTTGGCGGGCGGAGAACCACCGGTCCTGATCGGATATTCGATGGGTGGCCGTCTGGCCCTTCGGTATGCCCTTGAACGACCGGTGGCGGGTCTCGTGCTCGTTTCAGCCGGTCCGGGAATCGCCCACCCGGTTGCGAGGGAAGAGCGGCGGATCAGTGATGAACGTTTGGCCGCCGACCTCGCCGTCGTGGGAGTCGAAGCTTTTATCGATCAATGGTTGGGTAATCCCATGTTTGGCGGTCTCGCCAAACGACATGAGATCTGGCGGGCGGTTGATCGCGAGACCCGGCTTCTCAGTTCGGCCGACGGTCTCG
>CAJQPD010000378.1 GCA_905480085.1 uncultured Acidimicrobiia bacterium | reverse complement strand
CGCCGACTGAGATCTGCATAGGCGTTCGGGTCATCATGGATGTGTGGGTCGAGCAGATCGCTCTCGACCTCGCCGAAAGTGCGCTGGATCTCTTCGAGACGAGCCAGCAGCGTCTCATCCATGCTCACTCCTCCTCATTGGCCGGGGCCGCGGTAGGCGGTCGAGGGATCGCGACGTCACCTCGGGCGAACAACGCATCGACAGAGTCCTCATCGAGGGCGGCGATCAGACTCGCCACGGCTACTTCGACCTGGCCATCGTCCGGTTGTCCGGTCGTCAACCGCTGAAGCCACAGTCCCGGTACGGCCAGAGCACTCCCAAGCCGGGAATCGGACGAGAGACCTGCATAGCGGAGAATCTCATAAGCCATACCGGCGATGACCGGAATGAAGATCAGACGACTCGTTATGAGCCACCAGATCGGGCCTTTGCCGATGATCGTGAACACCGTGATGGCCAGAAGCAGCACGATCAACAGGAAGTTCGTGCCACACCGCGGATGTTCTGGCCGATACCTCTGGATATTCTCTACCGACAGCGCATCGCCTGCTTCGTAGGCATGAATCGTCTTGTGTTCGGCACCGTGATACTGGAAGACCCGCTTGATATCTTCCATCCGTCCGATAAGCCAGATGTACCCCACGAAAATCGCCAGACGAATGACCCCCTCGTAGAGACCGAAGAGAACTCGACTATCTCCAGAGAGCCAGTCCGCAAGTGCGGCAGGTCCGAGAATGAAGACCGCCGCGAAGAAAAGCATCGCCAGCGACATCGATCCGATCAATTGCCAGTTGGAGAGTTCTTCCTCTTCTTCGCCAGCCTGCTTCTGTGCCGACCAGGTAAGGGCACGCATTCCCAACGTCACAGATTCACCGAGAACCATGACACCGCGCACAAACGGCATGCGGGCAAGACGAGAGCGCGACGACAGCCTCGGAAGCTCTTCGCTTCGGGTCTCTATGGCCCCGGAAGGCAGACGAACTGCCACCGCCCATCCGCTCGGGGCGCGCATCATTACGCCCTCAATGACGGCTTGGCCCCCTACGGTTTGTTCGGGCGACGCGCCCATAGTTCCTCCATGAACAAAACCACCGCCTGCGCGGTGGTTTTGTCGGATGTTGGTGAGTTAAGCCTCTTCGGAAACTGCGGCTTCGACCGCCGGAGCCACCGCCGGGGATCCGGCCGGCTTCCCGGCCGCTTTGGATGCTCGACGCTGAAAGCGCTCGACCCGACCACCGGTATCGACGAGTTTTTGTTTGCCCGTGAAGAACGGATGGCACTCATTGCACAATTCTGCCGTGATCGCCGGAACGGTCGAACGGGTCTTGAACTCGTTGCCACACGAGCAGTGCACGGTTGTTTCGATGTAATTGGGGTGAATTTCGGTACGCATGAGGGTTATAACTCCTTGTCTGCCTCAATTATGCCGCGCAAGTCGAAAACTGACGATTCGACCGCCACGGCAGGTCCGGTTATGAGTTCTTGGCCACCTCGGCCAGGAACTCGGCGTTCGACTTGGTGCTCTTGAGCCGGTCGATAAGCAACTCGATGGCCCCGTTTTCCAACGCCAACAAGACCCGACGGAGCTTCCAGACCTGGGCAAGTTCGTCGCGATCGAACAACAATTCTTCGCGCCGGGTACCCGATGCTTCAATGTCAATCGCCGGATAGATTCGTTTGTCTGCCAGACGACGGTCGAGACGAAGCTCCATATTGCCGGTACCTTTGAACTCCTCGAAGATAACCTCGTCCATCTTCGACCCGGTCTCGACGAGCGCCGTACCGAGAATCGTCAGGCTGCCGCCCTCTTCGATGTTGCGAGCAGCTCCGAAGAACCGCTTCGGTGGGTACAGGGCGGTCGAATCGACGCCACCAGACAAGATGCGCCCGGAGGCCGGAGTCGCGAGGTTATGTGCCCTGGCCAACCGCGTGATCGAGTCAAGCAAAATCACCACGTCCTGGCCCATCTCCACCAGGCGCTTGGCTCGCTGGATGGCCAACTCCGACACCTGGGTATGTTCCTCGGCAGGACGGTCGAAGGTCGAGTAGATGACCTCACCCTTGACCGAGCGCTGCATATCGGTAACTTCTTCAGGGCGTTCGTCGACGAGAACCACCATCAGGTAACACTCAGGGTTGTTGGCGGTTATCGACTGGGCAATCTCTTTCAAAACAGTGGTCTTGCCGGCCTTTGGCGGAGACACGATCAATCCACGCTGGCCCTTGCCGATCGGGGCGATCAGGTCGATGATGCGGGTCAGCACTTGCTGCGGCTTGCCCGCTTCTTCAAGACGGAGCCGTTCATCGGGGAAGAGAGGCGTCAGCGTGTCGAACTTGGGCCGCTTACGAGCCGTCTCGACATCCATGTCCGAGATGGACTCGATCCTGACTAGTGCCGCGAACTTTTCCTGCGAACGGGGAGGACGGACCGGACCCGCCACCATGTCGCCGCGGCGAAGGCCAAATTTCCGAACCTGACTGGCGGAGACGTACACGTCCATGTCGCCGGGCCGGTAACCCGAGCAACGCAAGAAGCCGTACCCTTCCGGGAGAATGTCGAGGAGGCCTTCGCGGATCTCCATCTCAGATTCCGGAATGTCTGGCTGATTGTCGCGGGGGGTGCGACTCCGTTTGCGGTTCCGGTTCCGGTTGCGGCTTCGGTTGGAGTCGCCCGGCTGCTGATCATCGTTGTCGTCGTCGTCGTCACGGTCGTTATCGGCCGAGTCGTCGCCAGAGTCTTCCGAGTCTGCGTCGGCATCGCGTGAAACTGGTTTTTGCCGGGCTTGCCCGGCGAAAGATGCGGTCTTCTCAGATTTCGATTCGCCATCGGTAGCTGACGATTCACCGTTGCTGGCTACCTTGGGCGAAGCGGCCGGTAGGTCAACCGGCGCAGGCGCTTCGGACGAGTCGAAATCGTCAGAGCCCAAAATGGCGTCAATGAGTTTGGCTTTTTGCAGGCCGTCTGCCCCGATGCCAATCGCGGTTGCAATCGACCGGAGGTCATTGATCGTCTTGCCCTGAAGGTCGGCTCGACTGGTCATAGTGTCCTTTCCGAAACCGTGTGTCGGTTCGAAGTGTGGGGAGGATCCTGGGCCGATTTCGACGTGTCGAGTTATCGAACAACAGGGGCTTCTCAGAGGTGACGCAGGACTGCGTCAGGTCCTACTCTAGCGCATATTTCGGGATCCACCAACCGCCGGGGTAGTCCTAGCGCACATCGGCCACTGATCGAATGTGGGCCTCGATGAGTGCCAGATCGGCGGGAAGTGAAACGTACCGTTCGGGAAGACCGGTTAGGGCGGCCAGGGCAGCCGGGACATCGGGAAGGCACCCGGTCGCCCGCTCCACCGTCTCGGCGAATTTGGCAGGGTGAGCGGTGGCCACCGCCACGACCGGGACATTGCCACGATCAGACCGCATCCGGGCGGCGGCAATACCGATGGCCGTGTGCGGATCGACGATGATGCCGTGGGAGCCATACAAATCACCCATATACCCCTCGATGGCCTGATCGGACATCCAGGCCGACCGGAAGAGCGATACGACCCCCGCCATCTCTGGTGCCGGTATGTTCAGAACGCCCCGGGCGCGAAAATCGGCCATCGTCGAGGCCAGCAGACGCGCATCCCGGCCCAAGATGTCAAAGAGCAGGCGCTCGAAGTTGGACGGAACGGCAATATCCATGGCGGGCGCGATCGTCGGCACCACCTCTTGAATGGACAGGGACCCGGTCGAGATCAACCGACTGACACCGTGATTGGCATTGTTTCCGATGATGATCGACTCGATCGGTATCCCCATGGCGGAAGCCACATATGCCGAGTAGGCATTTCCGAAATTGCCGGTAGGGACGGCCACCGAGAACGGGCGTTGATCGAGCCGGAGATACGCCCAAACGTAATACACAACCTGGGCCATGATTCGACCAAAGTTGATCGAATTGACTGCCGACAGGTGCACCTCGGACCGGAAGACTTCATCGGCGAACATGGCCTTCACGAGATCCTGGCAATCATCAAAGGTTCCTTCGACGGCCACGTTATGGACGTTGGGGGCGTCGACCGTGGTCATCTGCCTGCGCTGAACCTCTGACACGCGCCCGGCCGGGTGCAAAATAACGACATCGACTGCGGCTCGATTGGCCAGGGCTGCGATTGCTGCGGACCCCGTATCACCCGAGGTCGCCCCGACAATCGTGAGTCGCTTCCCTCTCCTCTCGAGCAAGGCATCGAGCATCTGGCCAAGTAACTGCAGTGCGAAATCTTTGAACGAAAAGGTCGGTCCCCAGAAGAGTTCGAGCAAGTACAACCCGTCCCCTAGATCCGTCAGCGGAGCTATGTCCGGATGGTGAAAGCTGCCATAGGCGGCGGCGCTGAGCGCCCGGACTTCCTCGGGGCTGAACGTGTCTCCAACGAAGCGAGCCACCACGGCCGCACAGACATCCGGATAATCGGCCCCGGCGAGATGTTCCAGGTCCTCCGCCGAAAGCCCCGGCCAGATGGATGGAACGTACAGTCCGCCATCGGGAGCGAGACCTCCCAGTAGCGCATCTTCAAATGAGGCGCCAACTACTCCGCCGCGCGTTGACAGATAGTCGGGTCGCTCAAACATCATCCGAGTACACGCGAATCG
>CAJQPD010000377.1 GCA_905480085.1 uncultured Acidimicrobiia bacterium | reverse complement strand
CTGACCTCGCCCGCCCGGCAGCCATCGACCAACTGGAAACGCTCGGGGCGAGCATCGGCATCCGCGTGTATTCGGAGCGAAAGTCCAAGCCGGGCAAGGTCGTGAAGGCGGCGATGAAGGAAGCGGTCAGGGCTGGACATGACGTGGTCATTGTCGACACCGCCGGACGGTTGGCTGTTGACAAAGCGCTGATGGACGAGCTGGCGGACATTCGCAAGATCTCCAACCCCGACGAGGTCCTCCTCGTGGTGGACGCCATGACCGGCCAGGATGCCGTCAACGTTGCGCAGGGCTTTCTTGAATACACCGACCTCACCGGCTTCATCCTTTCGAAACTTGACGGCGATTCCCGGGGTGGAGCTGCCATCTCGGTGCGGGAGGTCACCGGCCGACCCATCAAGTTTGCGGCGGTCGGAGAGTCACTCAATGATTTCGAGGTGTTCTATCCAGAGCGCATGGCATCGCGCATTCTCGGGATGGGCGATGTACTCACCCTCATTGAAAAGGCCGAGGAAACCTGGGACCTCGAAGAGGCTGAGCAGATGGCCGAAAAGCTCCGGAAGGCCGAATTTGATCTTGAGGACTTCCTCGCCCAGTTCCAACAGATCCGGCGGATGGGGCCACTTCAGGGATTGCTTGCTATGCTTCCAGGCGCCAACGAGGCCCTACGAGATGTCGAAATATCCGACAAGGACTTGGGCCGGGTTGAAGCGATCATTAGATCGATGACACCTGAAGAACGGCACAGCCCTCGGTTGATCGACGGAAGTCGTAAACGGAGGATTGCGCGGGGCTCTGGAACGAGTCCTCAGCAGGTCAACGCCTTGCTGAAGCAGTTCGGCGAGACACAAAAGATGATGAAGATGTTGGCCGCTGGCAAAAGCATCCCCGGGCTACCCGGAATGCCAGGCACGCGACCGCAACGAAAGAACAACAGCAGGAAGAGGTGAGCAGATGGCGGTCAAGATCCGCCTGATGCGGTTGGGCAAAAAGAAGCAGCCCGTATATCGAGTCGTCGTAGCTGATGGCCGCCAACCGCGCGATGGAAGCTATATCGATGCTATCGGACGATACGATCCCCGTCAGGAGCCTTCGTTAATCGAAATCGATAACGACAAGGCTGTTACCTGGCTCAATGATGGCGCCCAACCGACGGAGGCCGCCCGCAAGTTGTTGGAGATCTCCGGGGCATGGACGCAGTTCAAGATTTCCCGCGGCGAGATCCACACTGTGGCATCGAAGCCGGCCCCAAAGAAGGAAGCACCCGTCGAACCAGTCGCTGAAGTGGCTGAGGTCGAAGGCGATTCCGGCGAGGAAGAATAGATCATGCCAAAAGGTGACATCGTCGAGAGCGTCGTCTCATACATCGTCAAGGCCATCGTTGATGACCCCGATGCTGTAGAAGTGACAGTCATTGAAGAAGGACCCGATGAGGTAACCGCCGAAGTGCGGGCTGCCAAATCAGATATGGGTCGCGTAATCGGGAGGAGAGGTCGGGTTGCCAAAGCGATCAGGACGATCGCCCAGGCAGCGGCCGACGAAGAAGGCTTGACTGCAGGCGTCGAGTTCCTCGACTAGTCGCCGGACGCGGTCTTCAAGACCTTGAACGATCAAATTATCATCGGCCACGTCGCCAGAGCCCACGGGCTCAAAGGGGACGTGGCCGTTGTCTTCTATTCGGATCATCCTGAACAGTTCGGGCCGGGATTCCAGTTCGGTGGTACCGGCGGACCCTTCACCATTGAACGGGTTCGAACCGGCGCCGGGGTCTCCCTGGTCAAGTTTGCCGAAGTTTCCGACCGGAATACTGCCGAGCTGATGCAAGGCGTCCAGTTGACCATGACCGAGTCTCATCTGCGTGACTTGGAGGAGGGGGAGTATTGGCCCTCCCAGCTGACGGGACTGGAAGTTCGGGACCCCTCGGGTGCTCAGAGGGGTGTGATCATCGAGGTTGTCACAGGAGGAGCGCAAGACCGGTTGGCCATTCAGGTTGCCGATGGCCGGGTCGAGGTTCCGTTTGTCGACGCGTTGGTGCCAACCGTCGACATCGAGGGAGGCTTCGTCATTGTCGAGGCCATTGCGGGCCTACTCGACATCGGTGAGTGAGTCGCCTAGTGGCGATGCTTGTTGAGGACGGCCAGCAAGCCGGCAACTCCGCCGTAAAACCCGCCACCAACGATCGCTACCCAGATTGACGTGACGAGGGCTTGGCTGAGACTCAGCTGAGCGCCGAAGAACATCATCGCGAAGAAGACCATGAAGGTGATCGGGGTACCGATGAGGAACCCGACTTTCAGCGCCTTGGCCATTTGAGCTGAATTGGTGGCGTCCTGGGCGTCTTTGTCGAGTTGGGCGGTCGATGGGTCAGTCACGCCATGGATTATATGCAGGTCGTGATGGCGTCTAGTTCATCTTGGCGGGGCGACTAGCGTGACGTCCGTGCATCCCGATCCTGACCCTGAACTTGCCATTGCCTATCTCGATGGCACGGTTGCTGCCGATCCCCTGTTCGTCGAGGCACAACGATTGCGTGATGAAGGGAAGGGGCGGGTCGTCACCTACTCGCCCAAAGTCTTTATTCCTTTGACCACGATGTGTCGGGACCAGTGCACGTACTGCACATTCGTCAAACCTCCCGGAAATGGGGGGGAATATCTCACACCGGACGATGTGCTGGCCATTGCCCGGGCCGGTGACCGTCATGGATGCACCGAAGCCTTGTTCACATTGGGTGATGCGCCAGAAGACAAATACCCGGCCGCCAGAGAGTTCCTGGCGTCGGTCGGTTGCACGACGACGATGGACTATGTCGTGGCGATGACTGAACGAGTTCATGAGGAAACCGGGCTTTTTCCCCATGCCAATCCCGGGGTGATGTCCGAGGATGCGGTGGCCCGGTTACGGCGATCGAATCCGTCCATCGGTCTGATGCTCGAGAACATATCGCCCCGATTGACCGAACCTGGGATGCCCCACTTCAACTGCCCCGATAAAGTGCCCGCGGTCAGAGTTGCGACTATCGAGGCGGCCGGACGCCAGAAGGTTCCGTTTACGTCCGGGATTCTGGTTGGAATCGGCGAGACCAACGCGGAGATTGTCGATTCGTTGTTTGCCCTTGCCGACTTGCAGCGCCGTTGGGGGCATATCCAGGAGGTCATCATCCAGAACTTCCGGGCGAAGGCTGATACTCGTATGCGGTTCGGTGCCGAGCCGATCCCGAGTTGGTTTGCCAGGGTGGTGGCACTTGCTCGCTGGATCATGGGCCCGACCATGAACGTTCAGGTTCCGCCGAACCTAACCGAACGGTATGAGACGTACCTTGAGGCAGGTATCAACGATTGGGGTGGGGTGTCGCCCTTGACGATCGACTGGGTCAACCCCGAAGCGCCCTGGCCTCATCTCGCTGATCTCACTGCGCGGACCACCGCAGCTGGCTTTGAGCTCCGGTCCCGGCTACCGGTCTACCCCGAATATATATCTGATGGTTGGCTTGACGCCGCGGTTCTGACGAAGGTTCGGGAGGCCACCACCGACGATGGGTACGGACAAACTCCACAACTGGCGGAGAAGGGTTAGATTCCTCGGATGTTCACATCGTTCTTGCGAGTCCGCCCGACCTCCAGCATCCATGAACTAACGGCCGCCACCAGGGCACGTGAGGGCACGACCACCCTGGAAGTCGCCGGCCTCAACGCGACTGATCGAACGGCCTGCCTGAACGGTGGCCTGTTGCCAGTCGAAACAGCTGGACCTGACGGAAAGCCGGCCGCCTGGGTGGTGGCTCCAGAAGATGCTCTGCGACTCGCCAAGCTGGCCGTGCCAGGGTGGCGGATTTCGGTGAGGGCTGATGGAGAGCGAGCCGTCATACTCGACGCGCTAGCCAGAAGCCAGGCTTGTTTCCTGCGGGTTGGACGATCCGAGGTTGTCGAATATGTCGATTTGATCGGCCTTCCCGGGTTGCAAGCGGTCGTATCGGTGTTTGTCGACTCCGTTGAAGATGCCAGGACCGCCTGGGAGGCGGGAGCGCGGGATCTGCTTCTTCGCGATTGGTCGAACAGCCAGATCGGTGAGCTCCGCTCCGTGGTCGGTGACCTGCGAGAACGGACGGCGTTCCCGGCCGGGGTGACGGTCGATGAAGGGAGAGCGGTTCTCGACTTTGATGTCTTTACGGCGTGGCTGAACCTGATAGATGCTGCCGGGTGGGCTCGTCCCAGGTACAGCTGGGCTCCCGGCAAGGATGAGGCGCCTCCCGTCCCGGCCGGGCGAGTATCGGCTCAGTGGCCAGATGATGCGTGGGTCGGTGGCCAGGCGCCCGCCTCGCTCGATGGGGCAGGTCCCCTGCGACCGATCCTGCAACGTTCTCTCGAGGGAGTCGCTCCGACCGTCGATGAACTCGAGCAGCTTTTTCAGGCCAGGGGCGATCAAGTTGACGCGGTGGCGTTTGTCGCAGATCGTTTGCGAGAAAGAACGAACGGTCCGCAAGTCACATACGTCGTGAATCGCAATATCAATTACACGAACATGTGCTATTTCAAGTGCGGGTTCTGCGCATTCTCCAAAGGACCCAAGAGCCTTAACCTGCGTGGCGATCCGTACTTGATGGGAGTCGATGAGATCGTCGGCTGGACCAGGGAGGCCTGGGATCGGGGGGCGACGGAGGTCACCTTGCAGGGCGGGATCCATCCGGAGTTCACGGGTGAATTCTATGCGGGCGTCGTTCGGGCCATCAAGGCCGAATTACCGGATATGCACATCCATGGGTTTACGCCGCTAGAAGTCTGGCAAGGGGCCGAGACGCTGGGCGTCTCCGTGAAAACGTTCCTCTCCCAACTCAAAGAGGCCGGTCTCGGAACGTTGCCGGGAACCGCGGCCGAAATCCTCGACGATTCCGTCAGGGAACACCTGTGTCCGGACAAGATTCGAACCTCCCAGTGGTCAGAAGTCATGATTACGGCCCATGAGATGGGTTTGCGGGCTACGGCGACGGTGATGTTCGGCCACATCGACGAACCGCGATCATGGGCGAATCATTATGAGGTCATACGCCAGATTCAGCGGCGGACTGGAGGGTTCACGGAGTTCGTCCCCTTGTCCTTCGTTCATATGGGTGCCCCGATTTGGTTGCGGGGCCGTTCCCGGCCCGGACCGACCTGGGACGAAGTGGTTTTGATCCACGCCGTAGCCCGGATTGCCTTCGATGGGCTCATCGACAACATCCAGGCGTCGTGGGTGAAACTCGGTATCGATGGCGCCCAGCGTCTGCTGTCTGCCGGCTGCAATGACGTCGGTGGGACACTCATGGGTGAGATCATCACCCGTTCTGCCGGGGCGGCGCACGGAACGGAGATAACACCCGAGGAACTCCGTACCGCCATCGTGGATGTTGGCCGGATTCCGGCATTGCGCAGCACTCTTTATGAGGTTCTCCAGACCACCTTCTGAGCCGGGGATTCACGCCAGATCGCCCCTCGGGGAGTAACGTCCTGGGATGGGCACCTCCTTTGACTCTGTTTCTCATGAAATGGCCGCCTGGATCGGGCAACAGCGAATGTTCTTTGTCGCTACTGCCCCACTCGGCGAGTCCGGCCATGTCAACGTTTCACCGAAAGGCCTTGATACGTTCGTTCTGGTCGGACCCAACCAGGCGGCCTATCTCGATCTGACCGGGTCCGGGGCCGAGACGATCGCTCACTTGCGTGAAAATGGCCGGATCACCCTCATGTTTTGCGCCTTCGAAGGAAACCCTGAGATCGTCAGGCTGTATGGCCGGGGCCGGGTTGTTTTTCCCCGAAATGACGAATTCGTGAGTCTGGTCAGCAGGTTTGCGCCCCGGCCCGGCATCCGATCCGTGATCGTGGCCGATATTGACAGAGTCGGGTCGTCCTGCGGATTTGGGGTGCCTTTGATGGAGTTCTCCGGTGATCGGGACCGGCTCGACCGCTGGGCGATGGCCAAGGGTGAAGCCAACCTGCCGGGTTATTGGGCATCGAAGAACGCCAGAAGTATTGATGGTTTGCGGGCGGTGGGTGATTGATGGTGTCACTCGAAACCACTCTGCGGCGGATCATCGTTGGTTATCGGGCGATTGCGATGCTCTGGTTGCTTTCGTTGGCCCTGGTCGCCCTGACTTCCGCCCAGCAGGCAGAACGCCCGGCGGTCATCGTTGCTGCCGTCGCACTGGCCGCGGCCTGGACGGCTCTGACCCTTTGGGTCTCGTTTCGGCGGCCGGCAATGTTTCGAAGTTGGGCATTCCTCGGTCTCGACACTCTCGTAAGCGCCCTGATCCTGGTTTCTCCCAACTTGGCTGGATCCCCGAACTTCGTCGGGGGATACCCCCTGTCCTCGGTTCTTATCGGCGTTCTTGGAAAGGGCTTGCCCGGGGCAGCGGCACCGGTGCTGGTTCTCGTGAGCCTGGTACTCATCCAGATCGGGATCGGTGATCGGATCGGCGACCCGACGGTGCTCAGTTCGAACGTGCTGATCTACCCGTTCATGGCCGCCCCGGTGACCTGGGCCGTCGGAGCGCTGAGACGTTCGGACCGAATGCGAATGTCTGCCGAAGTGAATCTGGAGGAGGAGCGAGCCGATCGGATCCGGGCAGAAGAACGATCGGATCTGGCCGCTCATCTTCACGACTCCGTCTTGCAGACCCTGGCGCTCATTCAACGCAGCAGTACGGACCCCGACGAAGTTGTGGCTTTGGCGAGGGGTCAGGAGCGCGATCTGCGTTCCTGGTTGTATGGGTCCCCACTCGACGGCGAGTCCTTCGAATCGACGATGATTTCTTTGGCGGCTAAAGTCGAAGACGCCTACAAAGTGCGCGTGGAGTTGGTTACGGTCGGCGATGCCCCCATCAATGATGGT
>CAJQPD010000376.1 GCA_905480085.1 uncultured Acidimicrobiia bacterium | reverse complement strand
CCCTCGGCGACGTCGAACGCGGTATGTACTGAAATAAGAGCCACCCCATCACGTATCAGCCGATAGGTCCGCCCGTGAGCCGATGAACCAGCGATCAGAGCAGTCGCCGGCTCGAACAGGAGCGGGTGATAGGTAACGAGGGTTCGCACTCCATCCTGAAGTACGGTTTTCATGACCGCCTCGTTGACTTCGTGGCATACTCCGACGAGTCCGGTCTGGGCATAGAGGTCGCCGAACTGAATACCGACCCGATCCCAAGCGGCGGCATCTGCGAATGAAATTCGGTCATCGATGGCGCCCGCCAGCGCGGCCAGGGTGGTCATGGGAACGATCCTAGCGGGGCCTGCCAGGCCCAGAACTAGTCACCGGTAAGATGGAAGAATATGAACATCGCCGTAGCGCTCGCATTCATTCCTGCTCTGTTTGCAGTCATCGGCTATCTGCCACTGCGCGGGCCACTAGAGGTGTGGATCACCGAACAACCAGTCGCCCTACCGTCGGCAATGATCAGCAAACTCGTCTGGTTCTCCGTCCTCTGGCTGTTCGGGTTGGCCGCTACTTTGGCCGGAGCGGACAAGGAACTGCTCCTCGCCGTTGCCATCGTCGTCCCGGCCATCGCTGCGACGTGGGCGTACCTGCTGGTGCTCCGCCAAGACGCCCGGACGGCCTTCACCGTTCTGTGTGTCGGCTGGACACTTACCGCCATCGTGGCCGCCTGGATCTACGCCTTGAACCCCGGTGCATCACTCCTGACGGTGCCTCTCCTTGTCGCGCTGATCGTCGGAGGCGTGGCCAACTTCTTCATCTGGCAGCGTCCTGCCCGACAGGACTAGGCCGCCAGACCCAGCTCGGGCCGATGGCAAAAACCCACTATCCATGGGCGTAGGCCCGGTTTACTCAAACCAAACAAAATGAACCTCACCCGGAGGTGAGGCCCATTTTGTATTAACGTTTACCCGTAGTTACTGGGCGACGCGATCCTTGAGGCCCTTGGCAGGCTTGAAGGCTGCATACGTGGTAGCGGCGATCTCAATCGGAGCTCCAGTCTGCGGGTTGCGGCCGGTCCGTGCCTTGCGGCGACGGGTTTCAAAACCGCCGAAGCCGGAGATCGATACCTTGCGCCCGGCGTCCAATTCAACGGCGATAATGCCGTTGCCTGGCTCCGAGCTGAAGATGATATCGATAATCTCTGCGGCTTTGGCCTGCGTGATTTCGGCCTTCTTGGCAAGTTTGGCTGCCATCTCTGTCTTGTTCATACGCCCTCCTACGGGAATTGACAGTCGCTTCCAGCGCTTCGCTGTCTCTGTAAACAAACAAAATAGCAATAGGGACGCAGTATTTGGCGGATATTCCCTATGTACGACCTGCAGATCCAACCCGCCGCGGCAATCAGGTTTGTCGCCTTGTGCCGACCCGCCGCTTCGTTCGAATCGTCCTGGATGATTGTGGAACGATACTGATCGTCCCGTCGACTTCCAGGACGGCCTGTTTGACTTCGTCCAACCCGGCCAGGCCATGCTCACAAGCCGCCTGCTCGAGCTCAGATGGCTCGATGCCTTCGCGAGCCATCTGGCGAGCCACGATGGCACCGTCGCTGATCAGAACCACCGGCTCACCCTCGGAGATTCGACGCAGCCACGGGAGCCGATGCTCGAACCGACCAAGGACCGCATTCGCTCCCAGCAGAACACTGGCTGCGATAAGACCACCCGATACCGATACGTCTGGCCCCACCATCGCATTTTGGACTGCGTTGGCGATCAACAAGATGACGACCAGGTCGGCGGGGCTCATCTGGCCCAGTTCGCGCTTTCCGCCCAGCCGCAGCCCGACCAACACCACGACATAGACGAGGCCGGCTCTCGCAGCTATCTCCCACCACGGAACCTCAAGAGTGAACATCCTCCAACGTTCCTGCCTTGACGCTCCGGGAGAGCCGAACAGGACCTTCAAGAAATCCGCTGCGTCAAGGTGATCTGGCCAGCCGGGCGCCTATCGTCGGAGTATCAGTCATCGTTGGAGGACGAAATGAAGTTCGTGCAGACAATCCTGGTGCGTTCATCAGACGGAGCCGCACTGGCGGATCTGATGGCAGCCTGGCACGCCGGCGAGTTCGGTAATGCTCCCGGTTACCTGGGCAGCCGGATGCTGGTGGACCGAGAAGCACCAAACCGGTACCAACTCATCATCGACTTTTCATCGGCAGAAGAAGCCCAGCTGAACAACGACCGACCCGAAACGCAGGCTTGGGCCGCCAAGCTCTCAGCGGTCATCGACGGTGATCCGGAGTTTGGCAATTTCGACGAGCTCCAGGCCGTCGGGTAGCAAAGCCGCCTATCTGGTGGTGGGTTCTGCGCCCTGGTAGCGCTTCCAGACCGCTTGAGTGCTCTGACCGAGGTTCTGGGCAATGTAATCCCAAGTGGCCCCATCGGCGCGCGCTTGTAAAACACACCGGGCTTCGAAGTCATTCACCCACGCCCGAAGGGCGTCGACCGCCAACAACCCATCGACCCCGTCAAACAGTCCGTCGGCAGTCCGCTTGACGAGCTGATTGGGATCATCGCCGATGAGTCCGACCACGCGGGCGGCCTGCCAGCGTTTTACGAAAATGCCAAAGGTGGCCGAGACCGTTTCGTCCGGGTCATGAAAACGAAACATCGCCGGGTTCTGCTTGAGGTAGGACGGATACGGACTTTCGTCGTTCATGACCAGATTGAACTGAGTCTCCAAGTCGCCGTACCGACTTTGTTCGAGCGCCACCATCCTCGGGTCGTCGTCGGCCAGGTCACGAACGTACACCGCCAGATCTCTCAGCCCGCGGGCGGAACGCTTGTTGCGTTCGTCATCGGGGTATTCCTTGGCGATTCCGTCGCGCCACCGGGCGCCGTTTTCAAACGCCTCGGCAAGGATCTCCTGGAGTGTTGATGCAGCCACGTCTGCCTCCCGGTATAGGTCAAATAGACAGATGGTAGATTCAACCACATCAACCTACATTGATGCAAGGGATCAGGAGTGAGAGTCCAACCACCCAGGGCGGGTCGGAGCTCATAACCAGATTATCGTACGCGTATGGCCTATCGGACTCGTGTGAGGTTTGCATCCCGCTACGTGCGGGGCCGTATCGAAGTCGTGGTCGGTGCGAAGGACAGTGGGGTCCGATCCTTCGATCGGACCCCACCTAGATCACTAGCCGGCAATGCCGTCAGCTCTTGTACCAGTTGCCTGTTGCCTGGGAACCGAGTTGCCCGTAGGCACCGTCAAAACTCCACCCGATCGACCCTCCGACAACCTCTCCACTCACCATTGCCGAACGGCCGCTGAATCGACCGCGGAACCTGAACATCGTCCCGTCGACCTGCTCCTGGAAGCTTTCCGAAGACGAGTAGGTGCTCCCCTCTCCCACCCAGGTAGCGTCGACCACGACTTCTGTCTCGCCAAGTGACTCGCACTCATATGCGTCGTCCGGGTACGAATACGTGCAGGTTTCGCCGTACAACATGACCGTTGCGCTCACGTCGGCCCCGCCCAATCGCCGGGCGAAAGCAAACTCATCTCGCATCAGCTCCGTTCCGCCGTACCAGCTGGTCGACGTAGCGGTCTCGGTTGCCTCATCAAACGTCTCTTCATAGCTGGACACCCACAGTTGATCCATCGCAACCCAGCGCTCACCTTTCAGCTTGCTCCGGCCTGTGACAAGTGACACCTGGTGGGACGAGTATGTCCCGGCCTCCTCATCGAAGTTGTCTACGTAAGCATCGGCGAAGCTGCCATTGAACCGCTCCGACATGACCGAAGGCATTCCAGCCAATGCGGTATCCGCAAACAGCGTCTGCGAGCCACTCATACCTGACCCGAAGAAACCGCCTCCTGCGTCGGCCGGGGCCCAGAACCATGAGCCGTTGGCGTCGTTGGCAAGCCTTCCATAGGCTCCGGACAGATCGATGGTCACCTCACCCGAAGCACCGCCGGCCACACTCGCATCGCGACTGGTCGAACGCCCCGAGAACCGCATCCGGAACCCGTCGAACTGCTCCGTCGACCGCGAACTTGAACGGATCACCGGTCCCTGGCCGGTCCAATCAATGTCGACGGTGACGTCAGCCGTCCCGAGGTCGGTGCACTCGTAGGTTTCGTTAATCCAGTCCTCGACGCACGTGTACCCGGTCAACGTCAGATCGGCCGTCACCGCGGCTCCGGCCAGCTTACGATCCATGGAGAACTGGTTCGGGGCAAGGTCGGCGTACCCGAACCAATCCGTGAACGTGTAGGTCTGGTTGACTTCGTCGAACGTCGAGTCGGACGTATTTATGAACAACGTCGAGAACTTCTCTGAGCGGTTGCCTTTCGTCTTGGCCGATCCGTCAACTACTTGAGCTCCCGCAAAGCTGTATGTCCCGGTGACCTCGTCGAACGATTCGTCATAGACCTCGGCGATTGATCCCCGGAACATGTCCTTGTATACGGTTGGGCGATTGCCGGGCTTCGGCTTTACGAACGAGATCTGCAACACGGCATCGGGCGGCGCTTCAAAGAACGCTCCGACCTGAACAAAGTACGTTGTGCCCGCTATCGCTGGGAAGGTCAATGCCGACTGGAGGCCGTCAAACGTGTCGTCGTTGCATGCAATCAACGTGGCGGTGTCAAACTCGGAGCCGACCCAAACGGCCAGTGCCGTGTCATAGTTGGAGCCGGCCGTATCGACCCGAACGTCGCGATCTGAGCCAAGCGTGACCGCATACCAGACCGTATTGGCGAACGGGGCGCACGTTTCAACCACTTCTCCCGCCTGGGTCGTGGCCTCACTTACGGAAACAGAATCGCTGTACGGGATCGCCGTAACGGGCTTGGCGCCCGCGATGTCGTCATTAGCGGGAACGGCTGCCATCGCCGCTGTCGGGACTGTTGCCACAACCATCGTGAGAACGGTCAAGAAGATAATGCGTCGCATAAAGAAGAACCCCCTCCTACTTCGCCCAATCCGGTGGGCGCAACTGGTGTCACGAGCTGAGTTTCAGGTCTCACCTGGTTTGATCTGAGGTTGCGGTCAGAAGCAATCTCGTCAGCTTTCCACTGGACGTTCGTCCAGTTAAGACGGATCATACGCTCCGGTGGGGCATGCGTCTAGGCCCAAATAGGCCTGATATGACTACACCCGACACTCCCCCGCTGACGGCCGCCCGGGGACCTCAAGCCAACCAGGTTTTGGCGAGAAGAGCCCTCGTGTTCGGCCCATCGTCTTTCGTTCTTAGAGGTGTGAAAAGAGGCTTCAGCCGGTGCCGGCGTACGTTCCTGCGGTGTCAGGGATTTGACGCGGCGACCCGCCTGGCATCGACCGCCCCGGACCGATCACGGGCAGGCCGACTAGGGTGGCCATTGTGAGCAGGCGCGGTACGGTGGATTGCCATCGTGAGCGGAATGCTTTCAGACCTCCCGAAAGAAGGCGCACATGGCTTCGTCCGCGAACGCCAATCTCACTCCAACAACTGGTGGAGACCCATCATCCTCACTCACCCGGACAGGCCGGGTCACGGCACTGTGGTATCTCGGGCTCGCCATCACCGGCGCCCTCGGCTTTCTGCTCATCCGCTCAAATCTTTATGTCGACGGCGACCCCGGTGCTACCGCCGCGAATCTGGTGGAGAACGCAACGCTCGCCCGTCTCGGGATCGGCTTCGATCTCGGAGTGGTCATCACCCAGACGCTCGCTGCCCTGTGGTTCTATCGCCTGTTCCGTCACGTCGATTCTTTTGCGGCCGCTTCGCTGACAGCACTCGGGCTGGTGAACGCCGTAGCCATCATGATCGCGACAACATTCAGCGCTACCGCCCTCGCGGTAGCCATTGGCGACACACCCGCTCCAGGCGGCGACCCGGCGGCGAGCGTTCAGTTGCTGTACGACCTCAACGATGCGACCTGGTCCGTCGGCAGTATTTTCTTCGGGCTATGGCTGATTCCGATGGGCTACCTCGTTCTCAAATCAGGCACCATGCCGCGCCTCTTGGGATGGGTCCTGGTCACCGGAGGCGTCTGCTACATTCTCGCCTCCTACGTGGGATTCCTGATCCCGGAGTCCGGCGGTCTCGAGGACGCGCTGGCCTTCCCAGCGACAATCGGCGAAGTCTGGATCATCGGATACCTCCTCACCAAAGGCATGCGCCCACCGGTCAGCGCTCCTCGTTGACGCGGTCCGCGCCGCTCAAGAGCCGACTAGCGTGTGTGGGTCAGGTACGGTTTCCCTGACTGGCATGAAGACTTTAAGCCTGACACATGACCCTCGGCAGCGGAGCCCGATGGGGCGATTACCCTAACTGTGATGATTCCGGGTCCGTGGCGCGACGGAAATCAAAGTGAAACCACGGCCCGCACGACCAGGAGAAGCGAATGCCGCTCTACATGGACCGTCATGAAGTACCAGACGCTACCGCCGAACAGGTGGCCCAGGCCCACGCGCGGGATCTTGAGATCTCGGCCAAACACGGCGTGCAGTTCCTTTCCTATTGGTTCGATGCCGACACCGGAGAGGCGTTTTGTTTCGCCAAGGCACCGTCCCGTGAAGACTTGGAGAGATCGCACATGGAATCCCATGGCCTGATGCCCCATGAGATTATCAGCGTCTCTGAAAACAATGTTCTTCAGTTTCTGGGCAAGATCAACGATCCCATCGACCACACCGAAGTCGAGAGTCCCTTCCGCATAGTCCTCTTTACAGACTTGGAAGGTTCGACTTCCCTGTTACAGGCAGTCGGGGAGTCGGAGTTCATGGTCTTGCTCACCGAGCACGACCTCATCATCCGCCGGGCGCTCGTGGCGTCGCGGGGACGTGAGGTTAAGCACACCGGCGACGGAATCATGGCCTCGTTTGATGACGTGGAGCATGCTCTGAAATGCTCCGTGGCAATTCAGGACGGATTCGACACTCGAACCCGGGAAGGTGCAACACCTGAGCTACGAGTCCGAATCGGGATGGCCGCCGGACAACCGGTCCAACACAACGATGACATTTTCGGATCGGCGGTAAACCTTGCCAGCCGGATCTGCGACGCCGCCGACGCAGGACGCATCCTTACCTCCGACGTGGTCCGCGATCTGGGCACCGAGAAGGGTTTCCCTTTTGATGAGGCTGATGAACGGCCATTGAAGGGATTCGCCGACCCGACTCGCGTCTTCGAGCTCCTGCGAACAGGACGCTGAGAAGAACCTCGCACGATCGCCAGGAACAGGCAGGGATCGACGTGATCGCCTAGGTCGGGGCAGAAGCCGGAACCGATTAAGCGTCATGTTGGGCCGCTTTGCGATTGTCACTCGGATTTCTTTCGAATTATCCCACTCGATTTTGAACCGGTATTTTGGTCCGGATTAGGCCCGGATTTGGACCAGAGAGTCCAGATTAAGTCCGGAATTCGCCCATAAGAAGCGCAAACTACTGCGAAGTGATGACAAGCGTGACGGACCAGTTTTGCTAAGACTGGTGTGGGATTTTGGGTAAAACCCCTGGTGGGGACGGCCGGGCTCGAACCGACGACCTCTGCCTTGTAAGGGCAGCGCTCTCCCAACTGAGCTACGTCCCCGTCGGCCCATATGAGACCACACCGCCCGTTCGCTGTCCAACTCAAATGAAAGACGCAAACATCGGTGGTTGCGTCGGTACTATCCGCGACGCTTCCCTACAAACAAAGTGATGTTGATGGCCGCCAGATCGAGTAGTCCAGAAGGCAACGAGGACCTCCGACAGTACTTGGACAGTGTTGGCTCGTTTGAACTTCTCACAGCCGATCAGGAAGTAGACCTGGCCAAGACCATCGAGGCGGGCAAGGAAGCTTCCGAAAAGCTCGCCAATCGAAATGACCACACGATCCCGGAGCGAATCAGACTGGATCGGGCTGTCCGTAGGGGGATTGAGGCCCGTCAGGCGTTCATCAATGCGAACCTGCGCCTGGTCGTTTCGATCGCCAAACGGTATTCGAAAGCCTCACTCCCCCTGCTCGACCTCATCCAGGAGGGGAACCTGGGCCTCATTCGGGCCGTTGAGAAATTCGAGTACCGCAAAGGCTTCAAGTTCTCGACGTATGCCACCTGGTGGATCCGTCAGGCCATTACCAGAGCGATCGCCGACAAGGGTCGCACCATTCGAGTACCCGTCCACATGATCGACACCATCAGCCTGGTCCGCACACCGAACAGCACCTGTTCAAACACAGCGGACAGTCCCCCACCGCCGG
>CAJQPD010000375.1 GCA_905480085.1 uncultured Acidimicrobiia bacterium | reverse complement strand
GTGCACCACGTGGGTAGGCATGGAAGGAACCTTCCCGGCCACGTCCTTCATCACTTCAAATGATTCAGCACCCAAGCGCGTCGAAGCCTTGGTATAGACAAGCGGGTCGGCAAAATACGCTTCTCCCACCTTGGGGTCCCGCGACAATTGCTCACCCTTCCAAACGTTCGGAAACATTATCTTGGGAGCGAATCTGCCGAGGAGCGGGGCCAGTGCTCGCTGCCAGCCGGGGATATTGGCGTCAACCGCAGGTGCCGACAGGACGAGATAGTCAGGAGCCGGGATACGGAAGAGTGCGTACTTCAGGGCGATCAGACCACCCAATGAATGGCCCAACAACACCGACGGCAAACCCGGTTCAGCCAGCGAAGCCAGTTCCTCACCGACGGCATCGAGGTACTGGTCAAACGAATCGACATGTCCGCGTTGTCCGCCCGTTCCGCCGAAGCCCGGAAGGTCGAACGATCGTACTTTGATGCCCGCCTCGCTCAGTTGCCTGCCAACCAGTTCATATCGACCGGAATGCTCGGCAATACCGTGCACAAGCAGGAGCGTGGCCCAGGGACGTTCAGGACGCTCCCAGATGCGTACCAGGCGGGTATGGGTGCCAACCGTGACCGATTGAACGTTACTCAAGCTCACGCCGGCCGCTCCCATCGTCCATCGTCATCAAGACGAAGTACCCGCAGCGCTCCCGGGATCCGGGTCGGCGGAACCATCTCATCATTCTGATCAGGCTCTTCCAAACCGTATTTGATAACCAGATGCAAATAGTCCCGCTGATAGAGAATGCGGCATTTCACCTCAGGATGGTGCTCGGCGAGCAGTCGAACCTTCCGGTTCTTTTTCGTGACCAACTTCTGGTTCATGGTGGTTATCTCGATAAATGCGCCCTCGTCAGGCAGGTAGAAATCCGGGGTGAAAAACTTGATCGGCTCACCGTTGTCCCCAAAACCAATCGGGAACGACGTCGGTTCGTACTCCCAGGCCAAGCCATAGAAGTCCAGCAACTTGGCGAACTGTCGTTCGCTGTTGTGGGCGAACTCGACGGTGTCGGATCGCAAGGGGTCAAACAACCCGTCGATTAGAGCGCCTCGCCCAATACGGCCGGACTCTCCTCCGGCACCACGACGTCGCCGAATAACCGGTAAATTTCGCCTTCTAGTTCTTTCTGAACAGGCCCGACCGCGATCCCGAACACACCTTGACCGCGTCGGAACACGTCAATGACCTCGTCGGGGTTTTTGGCGGCGTAAATCGTCGATCCATCGGACAGAAGCGTCACGTCGGCGAGCGGATTGTCGCTCTGCATCTGCTCACGGAGGATATCCATCGCCTGGCGAATCCGCTTCAGGCTCATCCCGGCGTCAAGGAGTCGCTTGATGACTTTGAGCTGGACAACGTCCGAAAATGAATATAAACGTTGTGAGCCGGAGCCATGTGCATCCTGGAGAGACGGTGTCAGCAGATCCGTCCGAGCCCAGTAATCAAGCTGTCGGTATGTAATGCTTACTACTTTGCACACCTGCGGTGCGCGGAATCCATGTGTTGTCACGGTTGGGTTTCCTCCTGCGTGGAACTGGGTTACACGCCCGTAATTACCCCACTGTGAAGTTACTCAGCCCTACTCGCCGTGTCAACGACCACCAGCCGGCGGAGCGCCTCGAGTTGGCCAAAAGTACCGATGGCAACAAGCGATTGGTCCGATTCAAGAATCAGGTCGGGGTCAGGGTTGATGGTCACCCCGGCCGTCGGGTGGTCCAGGCCGACCACCATGGCCCCGAATTGCTCACGGATGGCGGCGGTCTTCAACGTCTGGCCGACCAGAACGCCCGCCACCGGAATTCGTTCAACCCGCAGCTCAAAGTGGCGACTCCCCTGCATCACAAACTCAATGACATCACCGAAACCACGCTGCATCGCCATGACGGCCATGCGTCGGGCGCCCACCCGGTTTGGGGCCACCACCCGGTCAGCCCCGGCCAATTGCAGCTTCTCCTCGGACTCTGCCTCATTGGCTCGGGCAATAACATGAACCCCCGGCCGGATGGCTTTGGCCGATAAAGCGATCACCAGATTATCTGCATCGTTGCGGACGCTCGCCAGAACCGAGGCCGCCCGCTCGATGCCAGCCTGATCAAGAACCGTGTTCGTGGTGGCATCACCGAGGATTACGAGAGCCCCGAGGGATTCGGCGAGGGCGAAACGATCCTCGTTGTTCTCCACTACGACAACGTCCTCACCACCAAGCACCAGGTCGTGCCAGATGGATTCGCCAACCCGGCCGAACCCACACAGAATGTGATGATTCGATAATCTGTCGATGTCACGTTGCAATCGGCGTCTCCTACCCGAGATCGAGGTTGACTGTACGATCAGTTCCAGCCCCACACTCGCAGTGTAAAACACCGAACCCAAACCCAGGATGATGAGGACAACCGTCCACAACCTCCCGAGCGTCGAGAGTGGAAACACTTCGAGAAAGCCAACGGTTGTGATTGTCACGACCGTCATGTAAAACGAATCGAACCATGCGGCCCCTTCGATGAGGTGGTAGCCGACCGTCCCTAAAACGGTGACGGCGAATACGAAGGAAGCCGCTCTCCTGAACCGTTGTCTCACGACGAAGGAACTTCGAAATCACCCGGATCGATGTCGTCGAGAAACTCTCTGAAGCGATCGATTTCGTCTTCCGTGAGTTCCTCATCCTCCCCTTCGAGCTCAATGCCCGCGTCATCGAGCACTTCGACCGTCGCGAAAATGGGCGATCCCGTCCGAGCAGCCAGGGCGAGAGCATCCGAAGGTCGAACCGACAACGTCACATGATCGAGACCTCGAACCAGATCAAGGTCCGCATAGAAAACGCTGTCGCGAAGGCTGGTGACCACCACACGCTCGACCTGGGATCCGAGGGCTTCCGTCACCATCTTCAGCAGATCGTGAGTGGTCGGTCGGGGCGATTCAACGCCTTCGAGCGCATAGGCGATCGCCGTAGCCTCGACAGCTCCAATCCAGATCGGCAGGTACCGGGTTCCGGAACGCTCTCTCAGGAGAACGATGGGTTGATTGGACGGAAGCTGAATCCGTACCCCTACAAGATCGACTGGAACTCGCTCGCTCATGAGTCAAGATTATCACTGTCTTCCGGCCAAGGCTGCCCTGCCGAGGCAACCAGGGTCCGACACGAAGGCTCCGAAGTCCATCACCGACCATAAACTGGGGAGATTCCGATAGCTATTCTCCCAATCCATCCCATATCCGATAAGGAATTCGTCGCCGACCTCGAAGCCCCGATACTCCAGCGGAACGTCAACCAGCCGACGGGCGCTTTTGTC
>CAJQPD010000374.1 GCA_905480085.1 uncultured Acidimicrobiia bacterium | reverse complement strand
CGAGGGTGTCGATCTGGAAGGATCGACTGACGTCGGCGCCGGATTCAACATCGGCTGGTCGGCGCCAGGCGAGTGGACCGAGTACGCGGTGGACGTTACGGCCGGAACTTACGATGTCGAGTTCCGAATCGCCTCACAGGCAGCCGGAGGCACAGTGCACCTCGAGTTCGACGGGGTGGACATGACCGGCCCGGTGACGTTCGACTCAACCGGCGGTTGGCAGGACTGGGCGACCGTCAGCGTCGAGAACGTGACACTCGATGCCGGCTTTCAGACGATGCGGTTGGTCATTGACGATGGTCAGTACAACGTGAACAAGATTTCCGTCGTGGTACCACCCGACCAGGACGCCGACGGCGTCCCTGATCGCGACGACAACTGCCCGATGACCCCCAATTCGGCTCAGACCGATACCGACGTCGACGGTGAAGGCGATGCCTGCGATACCGATGACGACGGGGACGGTTTTCTCGACATGTCGGACAACTGCCCGTTCGATGCCAACCCCGCCCAGCTGGACAACGATGCCGACGGTGACGGCGATGCCTGTGACCCGGACGATGACAACGACGGTCTTGACGACGGTGACGACGCCTGCGTCTTCTCGGATATGACGCCAACGGTCGTCATCGACGGATGCGACTCGGGGACGCCTAATCTGGTGGGCGCCCACGGCTGTTCGTTCTCCGACGACATCACCGCGGCGGCCTCAAGCTCCGCCAGCCACGGTGGATTCGTGTCCCAGGTGAGTCGGTTGATGAACGCGGCGAAGAAAGCGCGCCTCATCAGCGGTGCTCAGAAGGGAGCGGTGGTGCGCTGCGCGGCCCAGTCCGGCCTACCCGAGGCGACTAAGGGCAGACAGCGCTCAGATCCTGGACGGTCAACGAAGGGCACTGCGATACGACTCCGCTAGGGGCTCGCTCGCCCGACGTCGATGCGCCGACACTGGAGTAACGCCCCGCGTCGCGCCCGGCGACGAGGAACCAGACGCTTCCGGCCGGAGGCGCCGTGTTTGACGACCCTGAATTCCCGACGGTGCAGTCCGCGGCGGTGACGGTGGAAAAGTCATTGAAGCCGCCGAACACATGATCGGTGTCGTTCCCAAGTTACTCCATGATGTCGATTTCACCGCTGGCCGCCCAACCGCCGTAGACCCAGTTGGTGGGCAGCATCCAGAAGGCGGGCCAAAGGCCCTAGCCTGTCGGCATCGTCGCACGCATTTCAAATCGGCCGTACGTCCAGTCAGCCAGACCCAGTGTTCGCATCCGGGTTGACGTGTAGCCGCTACCACCGAAATTCTAGTCGCGCGCGGTGATGGCCCGTTGTCCCCCGGAGACAGTTGCGTTCTCCGGCCGGTAGTACTGCAATTCGTTGTTGCCCCAGCCGCAGAGGTCGGGACAACCGGTCCCGATCTCGAACGCCCACTTCGACGGGTCGACGCCGGACCCGTCAAACTCGTCGGACCAGACGAGCTGGTAGCCCAACTCCGAGGCCTGCACCCCACCCAACGCCGCGACCAGGGCTATCCCGGCCGGTATCAGCGTGTTTCGCAAACGTTTTATCCGGATTTCACCAACATCCTCCCTGGGTACGTTGAACGGCATCGATGTCAAGGGATAGCCCGTCTCCATGAAATCAACTTCTGAAGACCAGCCACACGATCGCTACCGCCACGATCAGCAGGACCGATAACAAGACGTCGCGCCGCTGCCAGGACGGGCTCGAGTCCACCCCGATGGTGGCGCTCGCCGGTTCCGAACTCCCGAACGTCAGGCCTGCGAGTCTCTCGACAGGCTGAGCCGGTGTCAGCAGGCTCACGAAGACCAGCACGGCTGTACAGATCGCGAACAGCAGGATCGCAAAATGCAGGAAGTTGATGTCGGCGTACCAGAACAGCACCCCGCTCACCGAGTCCTTGGCCAACTCGAGGAACAGGCGTGCGGCACCCAGGACGAACCCGGTGCCGAGGGACGCTATCGCGCCCGAGCTGTTGACCCTCTTCCAGGAAACGCCCAGCAGGAAAACCGCGGCGATCGGTGGAGAGATGTAGGCCTGAACGCTCTGCAGGTAAACGTACAGTTGCCCGGAGATGTACTTCATCAACGGGATCCACATCAGGCCGAAGCCCACCAGCGCCACCGTGGACAATTTCCCAACAAGGACCAGCCGTCGTTCGGAGGCTTCCGGCCGGAGTTTGCGGTACACGTCCCAGGTGATCAGCGTGGAGCAGGAGTTGAATACGGCAGCCAGCGAACTCATCAGAGCGGCAAGGAAACCGGCCATGACAAGTCCGCGAATCCCCACCGGAAGCAGCGAGCCGATCATCGCCGGTAGGGCGTGATCCGCACGAGCGATTTCGAGTTGCCCCGTCTTGACGAGGGCGGCCGCGATCACTCCGGGAAGGACGAAAATAAACAACGGCAGGAGTTTCAGGAAGCCGCCGAAAATCGTGCCGCGCCGTGCGTGGTCGATCCCGTTCGCTGAAAGAACGCGCTGCACGATGAACTGATCGGTGCACCA
>CAJQPD010000373.1 GCA_905480085.1 uncultured Acidimicrobiia bacterium | reverse complement strand
GCCGGGGCGATGAAGGGCGAGCGGCGAACCGTCACGATGCTGTTTTGCGATGTAGCCGGTTCGACTGCGGCTGCCGAGCAGTTGGATCCTGAGGAGTGGACCGAAGTGATGAACGGGGTCTTCGAGCACCTCATCCTTCCGATCTACCGATATGAGGGCACCGTCGCCAACCTGATGGGCGATGCCATCCTCGCCTTTTTCGGAGCCCCGCTCGCCCATGAAGATGACCCGGAGCGGGCGGTCAAAGCCGGACTTGACATGATCCAAGACATTCAACCGTATCGGGCGCAGGTCAAGCGACAGTGGGGGATCGACTTTGACGTGCGGGTCGGCATCAACACCGGCCTGGTTGTGGTCGGAGCGGTCGGTTCGGACCTGCAGGTGCAGTACACAGCCATGGGAGATGCCGTGAATACGGCCGCCCGCATGGAGCAGACGGCCGCCCCGAGCACGGTGCAGATCTCGGAGGCAACTTACCGGTTGGTGAACCAACTGTTCTCCTTTGAGGACCTGGGTCCGGTAGATGTGAAAGGCAAAGCCGAACCGGTTGGCTCCTACCGGGTTCTCGGTCAGATAGAGCGGCCCGAATCGATTCGCGGTATCAAGGGACTCACCTCGCCGCTCGTGGGCCGTGACGCCGAAATGCAAGCGCTCACCGAAGCCTTCTCGGGGTTGCGCTCAGGGAGCGGTCGGATCATTTCGGTTATGGGTGAGGCGGGCCTCGGCAAGTCGCGCTTGATCACCGAGTTACGTCAGGCGCTGAACGACGACCCGACGACCGCCTCCATTCCATGGCACTCGGGGCGCTCGCTGTCCTACGAAACCTCAACGCCCTACGTTCCGGTCCGTCGGATCCTCCGCTCTATCGTCGGGCTGGCTCCTGATGCGCCTGCTTCGGCTGGAGACTTCGGGGCCATCACGCGGTTCTGCGAAGCGACGGTCACCGGACGGGTCGCAGCAGTTGCCCCCTACCTGGCCTGGATGCTCGGGGTTGATTTGCCCGAAGATCAACACGATCGCATTGCCTATCTGGATCCGGCCCGGTTGCGGATGGAAGGCATGCGGGCGACCGTCGAAGTGCTCGAAGCCCTTGTTGCGGTCGAACCGCTCGTGCTGTTCTTCGAAGATCTCCATTGGGCTGACGAAGCCTCCATCGATGTCGTAACGGAACTTCTTCGGTTGACCGAACGGTCGAGCCTGGCGCTCGTTCTGGCATTCCGTCCGCGTCACGATGAAGGGTCATGGCGGGTTCATGAAACCGCCGGACGAGATCACCCCCACCGCTACACGAGCATTGCGTTGTCGCCCCTCGAATATGAACAGACCCGGGAACTCGTCGCCGGGTTGCTTGCGATGGATGCCCTACCCGACCAGGTACGGAACCTGATTCTCGATCGATCAGACGGGAATCCGCTTTTTGTCGAAGAAATCGTCCGCTCGATGATGGATGACGGTTTGATCGTTTTCGAAGAGGATCGCTGGACGGGGCACGCTGACTTGGTGAATGTCACATTTCCTGAAACGGTTGGCGCCTTGCTGACCGCCCGTCTCGACCGACTCGACGAAGTGGCCCGGGTGGTGGCTCAGGCTGCCAGCGTGATCGGACGACAGTTCTACTACGACGAACTAGCGGTTTTGGTCCCGGAAGTGACCGGGTTGGATGACAGCCTCCTCGAACTTCAGCGACGCGAACTGATCGGGGAGGTGGCTCGAATCCCGAAGCGATCCTTTGAGTTTCGTCATGCCCTGGTTCAGGAGGCGGCTTACGGGACGATTCTCCTCCGTCATCGGGTGCAACTTCATGCCGGGATCGCCGACTTCATGGAACGACTACAACCGGGCCGGGTCGAGGATATCGCCGATCATCTTGTGGCGGCGCGCCAGATGGAGCGCGCCCTTCCATACCTGGTGGCGGCCGGTGAGCGGGCCGCCTCCGGCTATGCGACTGCGATTGCCATTGCCCGGTTCGAAGCGGCTGCGGAACTGATCGATGATCAGACCGAGATCGATTTGGTCCAGCGAACTTTCGAAGGCCTTGGCCAGGTGAAGGAGTCGCTCTTTGATATCGAGGGAGCGGTGGAAGCCTACGGCCATCTGCGCAGGATCGGGGAAGATCGTGACCATGTCCCCATGCTTGTCTCTGGAGCCAACAAGCTGGCATTCGTGCGTGGCATGTTCATGGGTGATCGAGAGCAAGGTCTGGCGGACGTTGCCCGCGCCGAGGAGCTCGCCAGGGAACAGGACGACCATATCGGGCTGGCAGAGTCATGCGTGGTCCAGTGTTATCTGAATTTGCCGACCGGTGAGTTCGACGAAGTCCACCATTACATGACCGAAGTCATCCGGCTGGGTGAATCGACCGGCCACGATCATGCAGCGCTGTTCGGCATGACGCACTTGTCAAACGCCCTCGTGTTGCTCGCTAGGTTCTCGGATGGATTGGCTCAGGCCGAAAAGACGTTGGCCCGAGCCCAGGAACAGGGCAATCTTCGTTTTCAGGCTGAGATTCTGACGTTTGCCATCCCCGTGGCCCATATGCAGCTGGGGGCCATCGAGCAGGCCGTGGATGCCCTGGAGCGCGGTATGGAGATTGCGCTGCGGATCGGCGACCGTTCCTCTGAAACGTTCGCGGCGGTGTTGCAGGGTAAGGGGGCCATGATGCAGGGGCACGTTGAACAGGCGTTGGCTCTGTTCCGTCGTTCCATGGAGGCCGCCGACGCGACAGGAGTTCCCTATCTCAAAGCCCTTTCGCGGTGCGTAATGGGGACGGCCTACCGCCAGGTCGGCATGATTGAGCGCGCCCTCGAATTACACGATGAGACGACCAGCCTGATGGAACTACCAACCGGGAGAACCTACGGCACCTGGATGTGGTCTGAGATGGGTACGTGCGCTCTCGCCGCCGGGAAGACCGAACACGCTGAGCGAGTGTTTGATCTGGCCTTGAAGGAAAACACCGCCACCATGTTCCTCATGCGACCTGGTGCTCTCCTGGGAGCCTGCGAGGTCGCTCTGGCGCGTGGTCGGATCGATCGAGCTCGAGAGCTCTACGCCGAGGCAGATGGGTATGTGACGTCTCACGGCATGGCGAGTGACTATCTAGCCACCAAGCTCCAGGGCGCCAGGCTGAGTGCCGCGGTTGGCGACCACGATCAGGCCATCGGCATGCTCGATGAATGTGAAACCATGTGCGGCACCGAAATGAGGAGTGTTCTCCTCGATGTATTGGCGGTCCGCTGGCGCTCGCTAGACGCGCTTGGTCGTGTCGAAGAGGCGGAGGCGGCGCGCAGCCGGGGCCGCAATGTGGCCGCCGAGATCGCTTCACTCATATCCGAGCCCGAATTGCGGACGGCTTTCCAGGCGGGCTTCACCTCGCTTCTCGAAGCCTGAGAAGGTGTCCGCCGTGGATGTTCATGTCGCGAATGCCGATCGGTCGATGACTGCCCGTTGATGAGTTCCCTCGCCGATCAGCCGGTCACCTACCGAGACCCGGACGGTGAAGGTGAGGCGCCGGCGGTTGATCTCGATGAGTTCGCTGTCGACCACGACCGTATCGCCCTGGCGCGCCGCCGACAGGTGCGACACGTTCACGTGCGTTCCCACCGTCGTTTCGTGGTCGTCGAGGTGCGGTTGGGCGGCACCCAACGATGCCATTTCCATGAGCAAGATCATGTTCGGGGTCGACAGCACGACGATCGGCTTGAGGTGGGGCGGCGATAACGCCTCCGTGACCTGCTCGGTCAATCGATGTTTGATTCCAACCTGCAACGAATCCTTCACGCTTCCTCTTTCGATCGACGCCCAACGCTTGGATCGCGGTGCTGCGATCCGGTCCCCTGCCGAAGCCTAGAACGCGGCTCTCCGAACGGGTAGCCCGGTTGGACTCAGAGGATTATCCCGTTCTTGAGGCCTTGGACGGAGTTGAGGACGGCGATCGCGGTGGCCTTCCGTACCTCCTGAACCGATATCGATCGTTCTTTAAGATTGCCGCTGTCGAGTAGTTCAGCCCGGTAGGTGCCTGCCAGGAGGCCATCGGTGGCAGGCGGCGTGAACCAGGTCCCACCGATCTCTACGGCG
>CAJQPD010000372.1 GCA_905480085.1 uncultured Acidimicrobiia bacterium | reverse complement strand
GTGCAGTCGGTGCTTGCCAGTCCCGGGGTTCGGGCGGCGGGAGCGCCGGAGGCGATGGTCCAACGGGTGGCTGTTTTGCCTGGATCAGGCCGGCGGGCAGTTACAGCCGCACTTGAAGCCGGAGCCGATGCGTTGGTGACCGGAGACATATCGCACCATGTTGCCGCGGCGGCGGTCGCCGCTGGTCTGGCGATCATCGACGCCGGTCATATGCCAACCGAGCGCCCCGGGATGGCCCGGCTCGTCCGACTCGTCTCAGATGTCGTACCATCTGCCATCGACTTAACCAGTGTGACGACCGACCCATGGGAGGGTTAATGCAACAGTTCAAGAGTTTGGCCGACCTTCTCGACCTGCAGGACGTGGATTCGCAGATCGATCGGCTGCTCGCTGAACGGTCATCGCTGCCGGCCCTGGCTGCCTACAAGAAGGCACATAAGACTCACGAAAAAGCGACGGCCACCCATGTCGACCTGGCCGAGCAACTCAAAGAAACCGCGTTGACTTTGGATAAGCATGAGGGTGAACTCGAACTCTTCGAGTCGAAAATCGATACACACGAGCAGCGGCTGTTTGCCGGCGGCTTGACGGCCCGGGACGCCGAGAATCTTCGGTTGGACGTTCAGTCTCTCAAGAAGCGTCGATCCACCATGGAAGACGACGTCCTCATGCTTCTAGATAGCCATGAGGAACTTGAAACGGCGGTGGCGGCCGCCGTTGAAGCGGTCGCCTCGGCTCAGGTCACGATGCGCACCCATGAGGCGGAAGTGGGCGAGGCCTGGAAGCGCATCGATGCCGAGATCGCCCGCAAAGAATCACGCAAAGAGGCGATTGTTCCACTCATCGACCCTGAGATTCTTGAGCTGTACGAGTCGTTACGAGCCCACAAAGAAGGCGTGGGGGCGGCTCGCCTGGCAGACGGCGTGTGCGGAGGGTGCCATCTCACCCTGTCACCGGCCGAGCAACTTGAGGTGCTGAACGACGACCTGCCCCGCTGTCTTCATTGCAGGCGCATCCTGGTCGTGTAGGTGCTGATCTATCACATTGCAGGCGCCATCCTGCTCTTCCGGTACATATTCCGGGACCCGAAAGTCGACGTGCGCATGCTGGCGCTGGGCGCCGCGCTTGCGAACCTCATTGACAAGCCGCTCGGTACGTTGATCGCCCCTGCCTACTTCGGAGCCGACCGTTTGATCGGCCACAGTCTGCTCTTTCCAACTGCGATCATGACGCTGGCGCTGCTTTTGACGAGGCGGGGGAGACGACGGCGGGCCATCATGGCCGTGGCGATTGGGGCGATGCTGCACCTGCTCCTCGACGGGATGTGGACATCCAGCGCAACCTTCTTCTGGCCGGTGTTCGGATGGGCTTTCGACCCGGGCCAGACCGATTACTGGGGCCATCTTGGAGGGCTCTTCACGCCGGTGGCCATCGGTCAGGAATTGGCCGGGTTGGCGTACCTGACGTACTTGTACCGCGGTCTCGGGCTATCGGATCCGACCATTCGCAAGACGGTACTCACGAGCGGACGACTTCCGGTCCGGGCCTAGGCCGGTGCCAGGGAGCTACGCTGGTTTGCCGATGCAGAAACTTCGACTTGTTTTGTTGGCCGCACTCATCGGTGCGATGGTCGCCTGCGGTGGGTCGGGTACCCCGGCATCGACGACCGTCAACACCGTTGTGGCCGCGCAGCCGCTCGGCCCCGAAGCGGTGCTCACCAAGTTGCTCCAGGAGCTAATGGCAGGCGACTATTCCGCCACGAGTGACCTGGTCGATGAAGCGCAACTGGCATTGCTCGCTGCCATCGAAGAGCCAGACGCTACGGCTCTCTTGTCATATGAGGACCGGGGGTTGAGCGTACAAGCCCGTGACAACTTCTGGTCGGCCTTTGCGGCATCTTTTCCGGGTCTGGTCGAGGCCGAACCTGACAGTATTACGGCGACCATCGACCGCCAGTTCGCCACCGATGGAGTGCGGTTTGCGATCGGCACTATTCGGTTCGGCGTTCAGGAAATCTCCGGCGCATTCGTGCTTAGGCTCGTCGAAGACCGCTGGGTGCTCGATCCGATAGCCACCTTTGGTGGGCCATTCGTGGCGCCTATTCGCAACTGGCTTCGGACGATTCCACCGGAGCAGGTCGCTCCCGTCAGCGACCTGCTGCGCCGTGACGCACCAAGCTGGCGCCTCCTAGGAGATCTTCAGACGGATGAGATCGAAGCCGGGATCGCCATCAAGGATGAGGTCGACGACCTTCTAATCGAAATCGGAGCGGGCGTGCCGGAAGGCGGCAGCTAGCCGACGAGCGCTCGCAATTGCGGAAGCACTTCGCTTCCGAGCATCTCGATTAGGGCGGGCTGGTCGAGCGAAGCCATCTGGAAGGTCACGACATCGGCCTTGAGATCGGTCACCAGCGGTCGGTATGTCTCGATGATGTCCTCGGCGCTCGAGACGATCGAGTAGCGGCCGAGAATTTCTTCGCGGGGCATTTCGTCAGCCCGCATCCGCAAGTCCATGGGGTCGACGGCATCAAGACGTCCCGGTGCCCGGAGTCCTCGCCACGGGTAGAGCGCATCCCAGGCCTCCTCATCGTTTTCGGCCTTGATTGCCCACCTGGTCGCCAGAATCTTCGGGGCCGGCCGTCCGGCTGCCAGGGCAGCTTCCCGGGACGGATCTATGACGTTTTGCCGGGTCTCCTCCGGCACCTTCACGGAAGTAACGATTCCTTCCGCCATTTCACCTGCCAGGGCGGCTGATTTGGGTCCGCCGGCTGCGAGCCAGATCGGCACCGGGCCGAGCGGAGGCGAGTACAGCTTGGCTCGGTCCGTTGCATAATGCTCACCGTTGAACGTCAGCTTCTCCCCATCCAGCAGACGGCGCATGATCTCAAGCGCCTCTCGCATCCGGGACGACCGCCCCGCATAGTTGGGAAACTCGTATCCGAGGGGCCCTTCGTTGATGTTTTCGCCGGTCCCCACGCCAAGGTTGAATCGACCTCCACAGAGGCGATCGAGCGTGGCCGCGGCTTGTGCCACGACGGCAGGGTGATATCGGAACAGCGGCGTGGTTACGCCGGTAGCGAAGCTGACCCGTTCGGTTGCCTGCGCCATGGCCCCGATGGTTGCGAATGCAAAACCGGACGCAGATTGGTCATCTACCCAGGGGTGGAAATGCTCCGAAACCACCAACATGTCGAAGCCAGCCCTCTCAGCGAGTTTGGCGTGTTCGACAAG
>CAJQPD010000371.1 GCA_905480085.1 uncultured Acidimicrobiia bacterium | reverse complement strand
TCGAGCAGCAGCCGCTCATAGGCTTCCGGCATCACGCCAGCGAAACTGCGATCGAAGCCATGACAAACAGATCTACTTTAAGAGGATCGCCGAGCCCCAGCAGAGCCTGGCCTATCGAGATACCTCCCATTGACATGATCATGTAGGTGGCCAACAAGCGGCCCCTCGTCGCGTTGGTCGCCCTGGCATTGAGCCAGCTTTCCGACGTGATGTAGAGCCCGGCCATGGCGAGCCCGGTCACTCCTCGCATAACGATCCACACTGGAGGATTCACAAACAATCCATTGGCGAGTACGGCAGCCGAAGCCAGCGACGCCAAAGCTGCGAACACCCGGATGTGTCCTACTGACTTGAGAACTCGCGGCACCTGAAAAGAACCGACGAGGAACCCGACGTAATAGGCCGCGATGATGACGCCGGTGACCGTGGTTGGGAAGGCCTCCAACGTCGACCGGACGCCAATCAGCGAGATCTGGAGGCCATTGCCAATCATCATGAAGAGAACACCAAGAAACAGAGGCCAAGTGCCACTCGCCAAGGAGGGCTTCGGTGCTGATGTGGTGTGACTGGTCACGGTGAATACCGATGGTTCAGAGGGTGCTTCCTCAATGGTCCGAGGATGGCTAGAACAGTACACCCTCCCTGCCGTTTCCCTGCCGACCAATACGGAAGTGGGGTTGCCAACAACGCGACTGACCACATCGTCTATCGTGGACTGACTTCACGCCCGCGCCGTCTTCCAAGGACAGGAACCATGCCTTTTCCATCAGACCTGGATATCGCCCAAGCAGCGACTCCGCAGCCGATCATTGCCATCGCCGAGTCGATCGGCATTCATGCCGATGAGTTGATACCCCAGGGATCGACCAAAGCAAAAATTCATCTCGACATCCTCAAACGAATCGGCGGACAACCCCGAGGTAAGTACATCGACGTGACCGCCATCACGCCTACCCCGCTTGGCGAAGGCAAAACCACCACCACGATCGGGCTCACCCAGGGACTCGGCAAAATTGGCAAGACTGCCATCGCCGCCATCCGCCAACCATCAATGGGACCAACCTTCGGAATCAAAGGCGGGGCGGCCGGCGGCGGTTACTCCCAGGTCATCCCGATGGAAGAGTTCAACCTCCATCTCACGGGAGACATCCACGCCATTACCGCGGCTCACAATCTGGTGGCAGCCGCCATCGACGCCCGCTGGTTCCACGAAGGACGGATGACCGACGACCAGCTCAACAACCTCGGCCTCAAACGACTCGGCATGGACCCGAACCAGATTTCGTGGCGGCGAGTAGTCGATATGAACGACCGGGCACTACGCAACATCATCGTCGGGTTGGGCGGAGAACTAGAAGGTCGACCCCGCGAGACCGGCTACGACATCACCGTCGCTTCCGAACTAATGGCGATTCTGGCGCTCGTCGATGGTTCCAATTACGCCGAAGCCCTTCGTAACCTCCGGGAGCGCTGTGGGCGGGTAGTCGTGGGCCGCAGCAAAGCGGGGAATCCGATCACACTCGAAGATCTGGGGGTGGCCGGGGCAGTCACGGTCCTCATGAAGGAAACGTTGCACCCCACCATCATGCAGACGCTTGAGGGCCAGGCGGCTTTTGTCCACGCCGGCCCGTTCGCCAATATCGCTCATGGCAACAGCTCCATCCTGGCTGACCGGGTCGCCCTCCATCTTGGTGACTATGTCGTGACCGAGTCGGGCTTCGGAGCCGACATGGGCGCTGAGAAATTCTTCGACATCAAGTGTCGGGTGTCCGGCTTGAAGCCTGACGCCGCCGTTCTGGTGGCCACGGTCCGAGCACTCAAAACACACGGCGGGGGTCCGAAGGTCGTGGCGGGTCGGCCGCTGGACAAGGCGTACACCGAAGAGAACCTGCCGCTCCTGCGAGCCGGCCTCGCCAACCTCATCACCCATATCGAGAACGTGAAGAAGTTCGGTGTCCCGGTGGTAGTAGCGGTCAACGTGTTCCCGACCGACACAGAACATGAGATTCAGCTCATCAAGGAAACCGCCATGGAGTACGGCGCCTTCGCCGCCGTGACCAGCTCTCATCACCCCGATGGCGGCGACGGGGCCGTTGAGTTGGCGAAGGCGGTCGTTGCCGCGGCCGACTCCCCGTCGGACTTCAAATTTCTCTACCCGCTCGACCGGTCGATCAAGGAAAAGATCGAGACCATCGCCAAGGAGATCTACGGCGCAGCCGGTGTCGAGTACTCCCCGCTTGCCGAAAAACAGATCTCTGAATTTGAGCAGGCCGGCTACGGGTATTTGCCGATCTGCATGGCCAAAACCCACCTTTCGATCAGCCACGATCCCAATCTCAAGGGCGCTCCGAAAGGCTTCACGGTTCCGGTCCGCGAGGTCCGCGCCTCGGTAGGGGCCGGCTTCATCTATCCCCTGCTTGGCGAGATGCGGACCATGCCGGGCCTCGGTGCGACGCCGGCCTTCATGAATGTCGACATCGACGAAAACGGCAACATCGTCGGCCTGTTCTAACCCATGGCGGCGCCCCGTATCAGCGGCATCATCCTCGACGTTTTGGACGGAGGGCGAGCGGCGGCGTTCTGGTCAGGGGTGTTCGAAGTGGAAGTCGCTTTCGAGTTCGATGAATTCGTCTTCTTCGACGTCGACAAGATCCATCTGGTGCTCCAGGTCGTTCCCGATCCAAAGATCGTCAAGAACCGGGCCCACTTCGACCTGACCAGCGACGACCCGACTGAACTCATCGAGCGGGTCATCGCTCTCGGCGGTTCGGTGGTATCCGAAGTCGACAAACCCTCCTATGCGCTGACCGTGCTGGCAGATCCCGATGGAAACGAATTTTGTGTTTCGAGACAACCCTCCACAGGCCTGGCCTGAGAGGGCTATCGTTTTTCGACAGAAAGGAGGTGAGATGAAAAAGACACGTTTGACCACTCCACTCGTTCGTCGTAATGGCGTTTTGGAGCCAGCTACCTGGGACGAAGCACTCGATGCGGCCGCAGTTGGGTTGGCAGAACACACCGGGACGTCCTACGGGATGTTCTCCTGTTCAAAAGCGACCAACGAACTGAACTTCATGGCCCAGAAGTTCGCCAGGGTCGTCATGGGTTCGAATAACGTCGATTCATGTAACCGAACCTGACACGCTCCTTCGGTCGCCGGTCTGGCGGCTGTTCTCGGAGCCGGCGGAGGAACTTCGTCGTACGAAGAAATCGAAACCACGGATCTCATCGTCCTGTGGGGTTCGAACGCGCGGAACGCCCATCCCATCTTTTTTCATCACCTCCTCAAGGGCGTTCGTAACGGCGCCAAGATGTACGCCGTCGATCCGCGTCTCACGTCGTCGGCCAAATTCGCCGACGTATGGTTGGGCATCGATGTCGGGTCAGACATCGCACTCGCCAACACGATCGGCCGCGAGATCATCGCCGCCGGGCTTGTCAACGAAGCATTCGTGGCTCACTCGACCATGGACTTCGAGGCATACAAAGCCGGCGTAGAGGAATGGACGCTGGAGCGGGGAGAGCAAGTCACCGGAGTACCGGCCGAGATCATCAAACAGCTCGCCCATGACTACGCGACCGCCAAGACCGCTCAGATCTGCTGGACGCTCGGCATCACCGAACACCTCAACGGCACCGACAACGTAATCGCCCTCATCAGCCTGGCTCTGCTGACCGGCCACGTCGGGCACTACGGCTCCGGCCTCGTGCCGATCCGGGGGCAGAACAACGTTCAGGGCGGCGGTGACATGGGGGCCTTGCCCAACAAACTTCCCGGGTTCCAGGACATCGAAGACGACGAAGCGCGCGGCAAGTTCGAATCGGTCTGGGGCGTGAAGGTCCCTCCAAACCCGGGCAAACACATCTCCCTCATGTTCGAAGCAATGGAAGCTGGCGAGCTAACGGGTCTCTATGTGATTGGGGAGAACCCCGCGCAGTCCGAAGCCGACACGGCCCACGTCCGCAAACTGCTTGACGATCTCGAGTTCATCGTGGTTCAGGACATCTTCCTCACCGCCACCGCCGAACTAGCCGACGTGGTCTTTCCAGCCGCAGCCGGGTGGGCAGAAAGCGACGGGACCTCGACCTCTTCGGAACGACGGGTCCAGCGCATCCGCAAGGCGATCGAACCTCCCGGCGAGGCCCGTGACGATCTCGATATCCTCAGCGCCCTGGCCGAGAAAATGGGGAACGGCTGGGGCTATCCCACCGCCGAGGATGTCTGGGACGAACTTCGCTCGCTCTCTCCTATGCACGCCGGGATGTCCTATGAGCGCCTTGAAAGCGAAGGCGGTCTGCAATGGCCCTGCCCGTCGCTCGATCACCCGGGAACCTTGTTTCTTCATTCCTGGCTGTGGGACGAAGTACTGCCACCTCGCGGGCCGGCCCCCTTCATCCCGGTGAAATGGGTGCCGCCGGTCGATCCCTTGTCCGACGACTTTCCCATCCGACTCACGACCGGGCGAGCCCTGGATTCGTACAACACCGGGGTCCAGTCCGGTGGTTACCGCTCCCCCATTCGCCAAGGCGCCGTCCTCGAGATCTGCGAGGCAGATGGAACCAACTGGGACATTCGTGAGGGCGACACGGTCAAGATCAGCTCTCGCCGAGGGGCCATCGAGGTGCCAGTGATCTACGCGGATTCACTTCGACCTGGTCTCACCTTCATGACGTTCCACCATCCTGACGAGGCAGACGTCAACCAACTCACGCTCGACGCCTGGGACCCCAAGTCTGGAACCGCAGAATTCAAGGCGACCGCCATCCGAATCGAAAAGGTGTAGATCATCGACATCAAACTGATGAACAAGGTCGCTACCGAAGCAGAGCGAGGCGCGGTGGATGGTCTCCTTGATTCGCTCCCAGCCGGGTGGGATGGCAACCCGCTTGATGGGCGGCTGGCATTCTCCGGGCTTCACCGCTCCCAACAGCTTCGCCATCTCCTGCTCCCGGCTCTCGATGCCGTTCAGTCCGAGATCGGCTGGGTCAGCCCGGGAGCGCTCGATTACATCTGTTCCACCCTGATCGTGCCGCCCGCCGAAGCGTACGGCGTGGCCACTTTCTATGCGTTGATCTCGACTACTCCCCTGGCTCCCATCGTCGTGCACGTGTGCGACGACATCTGCTGTCGTGATCGAGGTGCGGTCGAGATCATCGGGGCTCTTCGGACGGTTTTTGGCGAGCCTCGATCAGCAGAAGGTCCAGCCACGTGGATGACCAGCCCTTGTCTCGGGCAATGTGATCGGGCGCCTGCGGTGTTCATCCAACGCGCCGGCCAGGACGACCTGGTGATCGCTCCGGCCAATCCGGCTTCGGTGTTGGCTGTGGTTGATGGACTCATCCAACCTATGACGGTCTCCACGGCGTCGACAACGCTGCTCGGGCGACCGGGCGGCGAGTCGCTTGAGGCGTATCAACAGGGAGGCGGGTACGTTGCCTTGGCTGTCGCTGCCTCGCAGGGCCCGGATCGCACAATCGCCGAAATCAAGGCTTCCAATCTTCGGGGACGAGGTGGGGCGGCGTTCCCGGCCGGGATCAAATGGGAAGCCGTTGCGGGAATTGCCTCAGACTGCAAGTACGTCATCTGCAACGCCGACGAGTCCGAACCGGGTACGTTCAAAGATCGCGACCTCATGGAATCGAACCCGTACGCGCTCGTCGAGGCAATGACGATCGCCGGCTTCGCCACCGGTGCGACCCGGGGCTACATCTACATTCGGGGCGAGTATCCGCTCGCCACGGCCCGCCTGCGGAGCGCGATTCGCGAAGCCTATGCGGCCGGGCTGATCGGCTCGGACGTTGGCGGTCACGGTTTCGCGTTCGATCTGGAACTGCGGCGCGGTCAGGGCGCTTACATCTGCGGTGAAGAAACCGCCCTCATGAATTCAATCGAAGGCAAGCGTGGAGAGCCGCGCAACAAACCCCCTTTCCCGACGGTATCCGGTCTGTTTGGCAAGCCAACGGTCATCAACAATGTGGAGACGCTGGTCAACGTCATCGACATCATTGAGCAGGGCGGCGAGACCTGGGCGCAGGTGGGAACGGCCGATTCGACCGGACCGAAGCTCTTTTGCCTATCGGGCGCCGTAGCCAAACCGGGCGTGTACGAGGTGGCGTTCGGGGCGACGCTCCGCGACCTCCTCGACCTGGCGGGAGGGGCTACCGGGGACATTCAGGCGATCTTGCTTGGCGGAGCGGCTGGCTCGTTCGTGACGGACGACCAACTTGATATTCCTCTTACGTTTGAAGGCTCACGTGCCGCTGGAGTGTCTCTCGGTTCGGGGGTGATCATGGTCTTCGATACTTCGACCGACATGACGGACGTTGCCCGCCGGCTCGCCCAATTCTTCCGGGATGAGTCGTGCGGACAGTGCGTCCCTTGCCGGGTCGGCACCGCTCGGATTGAAGAGAACCTCGCTCGAAAGCTGAACGGGCACGGCGACCTCGACCTTCAACTCATCGACGACATCGACATCGCCATGAAAGATGCCTCGATCTGTGGCCTCGGTCACACAGCAGCGACCGCAGTACGTTCCCTCATCGACCTAGGACTCATATGAGCGTCACAGTCACGATCAACGGCCAGTCGGTTTCCGTGCCGGACGGGGCCACGCTGCTTGAGGCGTGTCGCTCTGAAGAGATTGACACACCGACGCTCTGTTACCTGGAGAACCTCACCCCGGTCAACGCCTGCCGGGTTTGCGTGGTTGAGGTCGAAGGAAGCCGGACGTTGGTCCCTGCGTGTTCCCGCCCTGCCGAAGAGGGCATGGTCGTGCAAACCGAAACCGACCGGGTCAAGCATTCGCGCAAGATGGTGCTCGAGTTTCTCGCCTCGTCCGTTGATCTGTCGACCGCAGACTCGACCCTGTCGGGTTGGATGGAAACCTATGGCGCTGATCCGTCCCGTTATGGGACGCCCGCTCCCCCAACCGAAGACCGTGATCACCGCCATGCCGGCCACCACGTCGCCGCCAGCGGCGCCGAGACAGAGACCGTTGCCCAACCGGCCAAGATCGACAACGGCCTCTATATGCGTGATTACTCCAAATGCATCCTCTGTTACAAGTGCGTCGAGGCATGCGGCGAGGACGCTCAGAACACCTTCGCCATCGCCGTGGCGGGCCGGGGGTTCGATGCCCGGATCTCCACCGAGTTCGATGTCGGCCTGACCGACTCGGCTTGTGTCTTCTGCGGGAACTGCATCGGCGTCTGCCCGACCGGAGCTCTCATGTTTCGTTCCGAGTACGAACTACGTCAGGCCGGCGTTTGGAACGAGGACGAGCAAAACGTCACCAGAACCGTCTGTTCATACTGCGGGGTGGGCTGCAACCTGGAACTGCATACCCAGGACAACCGCATCGTCAAGGTGACCTCGCCCATGGACCATTCGGTGACCGACGGCCACCTGTGCATCAAAGGCCGCTTCGGCTACGAGTACGTTCAGAATCTCGACGACGACCTGGCAACGACCCCCGTCGACATCGTTCTCCGAGTCGCCCGCAACTCCTAGGAGTTCGAGGTGCGGCCCCGCGCCAGGCCCAGGAGGCTCGACGACACCCGCAACCGCCGCCCCTACAAAGAAAGGCAACCTCGATGAACCCTCCCCAGATGGCAGGATGGAACCTGGCCCTGCGCTTTGCCCTCGAACTGATGGCGCTCATTGGATTGGGAATCGGTGCATGGTCGTCGACAACCGGTCCACTACGTTGGGTGGCCGTAGTTGGTGTGCCAGTAGCCGCAGCCGCCATCTGGGGTGTCTTCAATGTGCTCGGCGACCCGAGCCGTTCCGGAGCGGCGCCTGTCGAAGTGGCCGGATGGGTACGACTGGGTATCGAGCTACTCATCCTGGGTGCAGGCGTTCTGGCTCTTGCGATCGCCGATCATCGCAACGTTGCGATCGGGCTCGCAGCCCTCATCGTGGTGCACTACGCCGTGTCATGGAAACGGATCCGGTGGCTACTCGACGGATAAGGGCTCGTGACCGTCGGCTGGGTCGAAGGACTAGAGAAGAGTTGGCAGTGGACGCCTTCCATCGGCGTTTCTGAAAAGAAGGTCGAACCAGGGCGAAGCCGACAACAATGCACCGATGGGCAGACTTCCGTCACGAATCCAATCCGAACGACTCGTCATGAGGAACTACCGGGACGATGACGCACCGGCGCTTTCGCAAGCGATCATCGACAGCTACGAGCATCTGACACCCTGGATGGACTGGGTGGACGCTGATGAAGCTGCGGATCTCAATGCCCACCGGGAACGTATCGGTCGCTGGTCTCACGAATGGAAGGTCGGAGGCGACAGTTACTTTGGGATCTTCAAGGGTGACATCCTGGTCGGCGCCTGCGGACTCCATCGTCGAGGAGCCCCGGACAGCCTTGAAATCGGCTACTGGATCCATGCCTCCCATACCGGCCTCGGTTACGCCACCGAAGCGGCCGCAGCACTCACCCGGGCGGCGCTTGCTATCCCCGGCATCAAACAGGTGGAGATTCACCACGACAAAGCCAACGTGGTTAGCGGTCGGATTCCGCCGCGCATTGGATACGATTTCGCCGGTGAGTGGCCTCGAGAAAAGGACGCCCCGGCGGAGATTGGTATTGAGTGGCGTTGGGTAATGACCAGGTCAGATTGACGGTCATCGAGAAATCAGGACTGATGACCGTGGGGTGGTTCTAGGGTGGTTCGGGTTTGTTGGTGTAGGTGTGTCCGAGTCGGCTGGTCCATTGGTGGTG
>CAJQPD010000370.1 GCA_905480085.1 uncultured Acidimicrobiia bacterium | reverse complement strand
CATCCTCTGGTTATGCCTGATGCGCCGAGCGCATTGATGTTGACCTGATGAACGGAGTTGGCATCATCGCCAAATAGGTCTCCGACATTGGTTGGCAGGTTGAGTGCTCTGACCATGAAGCTGGCCATCTGTTCGCGTGACAGGGTCTGCTGCTCGCAGAAGTGGGAGTTGCTGGGTGGGTTGCATCCGAGCGTGATCCCGGCCGCGGCAATTGCGTTGATGTTCGCTTCATGCGGGGAGCCGTCATCGTCGGTGAAATAGTCAGTCGAGGAAGCCCGAAGCCGGAGCGCTCGCGCCATCATCGTGGCCATTTCGCCCCGGGTTACCGGTCGGTTGGGACAGTATGAACTCGAGTCGCAGCCGAGAGCGACGCCGCCCGACGCCAACCAGGCGATATCTTCCGCAAAGACGCTGTCCGTTGAGTCTTTCGGTAGGGATGTGAGGAATGGCAGGCTGGTCAGAGGCGCAGGGTGATCGATGGATCCGCGAGCTTTCATGAAGATGACCGTGATGAAGAGCTGTCCGCTGTCGGCTGACTTCACCGAAATGCCGATGTGTGACCAGTCTCCGAGGATGTTGGCCCGGTGGCCGGGCGAGTCCATGAATGCCTTGTGCAATAGGGACATCGATGGTCCCATGCCGACGTTTTCTCCGAGGCTGGACCAGCCACCGTCCACTACTCCCGCCAGATTCGATGTGTGGAATATGGTGCCTTTGGCGACCTGGAGTGAAGTTTGCCCCGAAGCGTTGTCCTCAAGATCCCAAAAGGGGGTAAGAGCGTTGAGACCGCGGGCGGCCCGCTCGTTGTTGATCAGGTCGATCATGTCACCCTGGAGGATGGAAGAAGCATCGGCCGGCTGAGGAGCCGGGAGCGTGGAAAACGCAAGAGCGGCGGTCACGATGACCGCCACCACGTAGATTCCCCTGCGCCATAAGGAAAACATCATGGCTTTCTTATCGGCTCACGCCTCCAAATACTTAAGGTCCGGTAGCAACAAACTCACCGATAGTGTTTATCGGGATGATTCGGATCCGGTTTGTTCTTGTGATGGTCGTCGCCATGTTGGCGGCCTCGGCCGGTGCGGTCGGCGCGGCCCTTGCGCCAGGTGGAACCTTCGTGGACGACGATGGAAACGTCCACGAGCCGAACATTGAAGCCCTGGCTGAAGCCGGGATCACCTTCGGGTGTAATCCACCGATTGGTGACCGCTTTTGTCCGACCGGCTCGGTTACTCGTGGTGAGATGGCGGCCTTTTTGACCAGGGCGCTCGGGCTGACAGAGCGAACGTTGGATCGGTTCACCGATGACGACGGGTCGCTCTTTGAAGCCGACATCGAGAGGATCGCCGTTGCCGGGATCACCCGGGGCTGCAATCCGCCGGTGAACGATCGCTTTTGTCCGGACCGTGCCGTGACGAGGGCCGAGATGGCGGCCTTCCTCGTTCGTGCCTACGAGTACGTCGACCGAAGCGTTGGAAGGTTCTCCGATGACGACGGGTCTATTTTTGAACCGGATATCGAACGACTGGCGTCGGCCGGGGTAACCCTTGGGTGCAACCCACCGGCCAATGACCGGTATTGCCCATCCGAGCCGGTCAGACGCGATCAGATGGCGAGTTTTCTCGTTAGAGCCGAAGGACTTGCGCCGATCGCCGTGCCGCCCGGGCTTACGCCGTCTCTGGCCGAGCTTCCCTTCACCTTTGATTCACCTATCCAGGTGACGGCACCTGCGGGAGATCCCCGGGTCTTTGTCGTGGAGCGACCAGGAACGGTCAGGGTGGTCAGTGACGGGAACCTTCTGGCTGCCCCGTTCCTCGACCTGACCGGTATTGTGATCGGCGGGGGCGAACGCGGGTTGTTGGCTATCGCCTTTCACCCGGACTACGCCACAAACGGATTGGTGTACGCCTCGTACTCGGCGGAATCGCCGTCGACCGCGGCCGATCACCTTTCGGTGGTTGAAGAGTTCAAGGCCACTGGCAACCGGGTAGATCCTATGTCGGGGCGCCGGGTCTTTTCCGTCTCCCAGCCCTACGCCAACCACAACGGCGGGATGATCATGTTCGGACCGGACGGCTACCTATATCTCGGATTGGGTGATGGCGGGGCGAGCTTCGATCCGGGAGCGAACGGACAGAACCCCAACACCGCGCTCGGCTCAATGGTGCGCATCGACCCGGCAAAGGCAACCTCACAGAACTGGGCGATCGGGCTGCGCAATCCGTGGCGCTGGTGGATTGACGGTACGGACCTGTACATCGCCGACGTTGGCCAGGGCTCCCGGGAGGAAGTCTCGGTGGTCTCGACGCTGGACACGGGGCTGAATCTGGGCTGGGTACGATTTGAGGGCACCGAATGCACCGGCATTGGTAGTTGTGATACCGCCGGGCTGACGTTCCCGTTGGTCGAGTACACCCACGCTGAAGGCTGCTCGATAACCGGGGGAGTTGTCTACCGGGGGGAGCTCACCCAGATCAACGGGCACTTTCTATATGGAGATTATTGCTCGGGATGGATTCGGTCCGTCCAGGTCATCGACGGTGTTGTGGCATCGGAGAGCGATCTCAGTTCGCTCGGAGTCGGGTTTGGCCTGGTGTCGTTCGGGCAGGACGGGGTTGGACAGACCTATGTCATTCGGGGTGAATCCGTCTATCAACTTGTGGGTCGATGAGGTCACACTATCGGTCGATATTCGGATTGATTGAAGAATGTTTGTACAGTGGTAAACGGTGGACGGGCGGAATCCGACCCGAGGAGTTGTGTTGAAAAGCAGCCGGATCCTGATCCTGGTTGTCATGCTTGCCAGCACCCTGATTCCTGCGGTGCCTGC
>CAJQPD010000369.1 GCA_905480085.1 uncultured Acidimicrobiia bacterium | reverse complement strand
CCCAAGCGGTGAGGGCCGCCGATGTCAAGCCGGCCGGGTTGGTGTTCGCGAGCCTGTGGGCCGCGATCGTTGCCTTCTTCAAGAAGCTATTCGGAAAGTCATAGCCAGCGGGCCCCCGCTTGCGCCACCCCAGTATCCTCGATTGTGTCAGCTCGGAAAGGACCGTTATGCCCTCGATTGACGCCATAGATGGCATTGGCCACAAACGAGCGACCGTCTTGCGAAAGAATGGTATTCGAACGACTGAAGCTCTTTTGAAGCGTGGCGCCACAAAGCGGGGCAGGAAGGAATTGGCCCGGATCACCAAGTTCGATGAGAAGGTGCTTCTCGAGTGGGTGAATCGAGCCGACTTGATGCGCTGCAAGGGGGTTGGTTCCGAGTACTCGGATCTCCTTGAGGTGGCCGGGGTCGATACGGTCAAGGAACTCCGGCGCCGCAATCCGACCAGTCTGACCGCCAAGATGATCGAACTCAACGAGAAGAAACGCCTGGTTCGTCGTCTTCCCACGGAGTCGATGGTCACCGGTTGGATCGAGAACGCCAAGGAACTCGAAGCGGTCGTTTCGTATTAGTGGTGCGGCGGTCCGGCGCGGTCGGCGGCTACCGGCCGACCTGCAACCAGATGTGATTAACAAGACGGGGAGCGCCAATGGCGCTCCCCGTCTTACCTTGGAGGAGGTCTCGCAAGAGTTGCTGACTAGGCCGTTTTTTTGGCAGCCGTTGTCGTCTTCGCGGCCGCCTTGGCGGCCGGTTTCGCTGCAGGCTTGGCAGCGGGCTTCGCTGCAGGTTTCGCTGCAGGCTTGGCCGTGGCTGTCTTCGCTACTGGCTTCTTGGCAGCTGGTTTCTTGGCAGCTGGCTTCTTCGCCACCGGCTTCTTGACGGCTGGTTCGGTAGCGGCTGGCTTGCTCGCCTCGTCAACCTCAATGATGACCTTGGTGGCTCGTTCGGAATCAGGCATGAAGTTCGAACGCCATGACTCGATGATGTCCTCAAGCTGCGTGCGGAGTTTTCCAACCTGCTGCTGGAACTGATCCACGTCGACTCGCTGGGTGAGGTCTTCGAGGGCTTCGCCGTCCTGGAGCTTCTTCACGAGGGTTTCGCCTTCGGCGGCCCACTTCTCGAACTCGGAACGAGCGTCCTTGAGGAACTTCTCGCGAAAGTCGCTGGCTTTGGTGTTGACTTCGGCGAATCGGCTGCTCAGCTTCTCGCTGACGGATTTGCCAACGAGCACGGGGGCGCCGACTGCGGCAAACATTGCCTTGCGGGCGTCTTCTCTGATTTTTGTATCGTTCATGTTATTTCTCCTTGTTGGGTCTCGACCATTGTGCGATAGAGGTCGAGCAAGACTTGTTTCTGGCGGTGAGATAGCGATTCGTCGGCTTCGAGTGCTGCCCGAACCGTGGGTGGCACGCTCGAATCGTCGAGTAATCCCGCTTGTATGTAGAGCGATTCAGCTTGAATCGATAGCCCTCGCGCCAGAGATTTGAGTATCTCTGCGGACGGTTTGCGCAGACCCCGCTCGATCTGGCTGAGATAGGGGTTTGAGATTCCTGCCTTCTCGGCCAATCGACGCAGCGACATCTTCGAGCGGGTTCTCTGCTCTCGGATGAAGCCCCCGATGTCATGGCTTTCTTCGCTCATATTAGCAGAATAACGCACTTTGCTAACTATTGCAAGCGTTAGCTGAAGGTTGTCTTTCTGCTAGCTGTGGCTAGCGGTACGTCAGAACAGAGAGTCACGTTTGGCCAGCATTGCGTTCAGGGCGAACTGGATCTGACTCCGCACGGACTCGGATAGTTCCAAGACGGCGAGTCGATCGGTGTGTTCGATGGTGCTCACATCGATGGGTGGAAGGAATTTCAGCTTCCATTTGATCGGTAGTGGAATTGGGTTTAGCCATACGGCCATTTCCTCGACCCGTTGTTCGGGAAATACCAAACGGATAAGTTGGGCCAATCGCTTCGAAGTGAAGAGCACAGGATGGACCTCTTCGCCACCGATGATGGCGACGGGAATGATTTTGGCGCCGGTTTGGAAAGCCAGATCGACGAACCCGCCCCGTCCGAACCGTTGCGTTTGGTATGCCTGCTCTTGTGGTTTTTGGAACCCGGCGACTCCCTCGGGGAACACTCCCAGCAGGTGGCCGTGGTCCAGAACCCACCGGGCATCGTCTCGGGCTGCGTAGGCCGAGCCGCTTTTGCGATAGAGATGGGAGACGAAAGGCAACATGTTGAAGATCTCAGTTCCGATCAGCCGCACTCTGCGTGGAACCGCTGCCTCGTTGGCTACCGCCGCCGCCAGCATGGCACCGTCGTAGGGAAGGGCAGCCCCAGCGTGGTTGGCGACGAGGATGCCTGCTCCCTCCGATGGGATATGTTCGATACCTTCCACCTCGACCCGGAAGTAGTCGAAGTACAGGAAGTTGATCAGGTGCCAGACCATGTCGGCAATGACCGGGTCGAGCCCGAGCGGATCTACGTCATAGGTGGCGAGTGCGAGTTGCCGCATGAGGGCCGGCCATGTATCGAAACCGAGCTTGCCTGCCACGGGGATGGCGAGATCGGAGACGTCGTAGCCGCCATGAAGGCCACACCGGTCCGACCCGGAACCAACCGGAAGGCCACAAGGGTGGTTGCCGCTAACCGACGTGCACCGGTTTTGCCGTGGGGCGGGACCGGCGCGTGGCGGACCCGCCACATCAGCACTGAGATGGGCCAGTAGTGCGGCCTTGAGCTGCGCCTTGGTCATCGAAGAGCGACCCCGAAGCTGGGCGGCCTTGGCCAGCCCGGCGAGTTCCTCTTTAGAGAGGCTGTCGAGCATCGTTGCGAGTCGAGAGGTCACCTGGCCCCCCGATACGTGCGCTCGACAGCTTGCCGGGTGGTGTGGGCCGGGTTGAATCCGAGTTTGGTGACCATACGATCGGTGGTCGTGTACCGGCCGTACTTGAGGAGGTTGGCGGTGTGTTCCGGGAGTCGAATGCCGGAAACGGCCAGGAAGCGCCGTGCTTGCTTTAGGAGGGGAGGCGGTAATGGCTGACCGAGACGGCGGCCGATTCTGAGTAATCGACTCAGGTACAAGATGCCGTCGCCGGCGACGTTGAATATCCCGTCCGCCGCAGTGGACTGCGACGCGAAGACGATCGCTTGTACGGCGTCGTCTTCGTACAGGAATTGCAGCCGTCCGTCATATCCCATCAAGGTCGGAACCACCGGTAGCGTCAGATAGCGACTGATCGGATTCCCGACCGCTGGGCCAAGAATTGGTCCGAGCCGTAACACCGTGAACGAGACCTCGGGCATCGATGGCTTGAGATCGGCAACGAAACGTTCGATGTCGCGCAAGTTGCGTTCATACCGGGTTGCCCGACCGCTGATTCGGGTCGACTCTGAGAGGACCGAAGCGTGACGAGGGCCGGTCGAATAGATGGCGGCATCGGACTTGACCACGACATGGTGAACGGATCCGACGCGCTCGATGGCTCCAAAGAGTGCTTGGGCTCCCTGAACTGCTCCCGCCCGCGAACGGGTGTTGCCGATCTCGGCTGATCGATCGAGGGTCTGGAGGTGGATTACGGTGGTCGGTTTGCGGTCGACAAGGAACTGGGCGAAGTCGAGTGAGTCCATCGAGTAGCGGTGCAGTCGGGCCGCAAACGCCAATTTCGGTTCTAGTTCGTCGACGGCAATAACCTCATGGTGAGGTTCGAGTTCCTGCACGACCCGACCACCAATCCAGCTGGCCGCTCCCGTTACCAACACTCGTTCCACCGGACCAGTGTAGGCAACTGGCTCGAACCCGATAGCATGGCGGTCTATGGAATCCATCTCGGTCGAATTTCCCCGCCACCATGAGCCTGCCTGGCTTCAAGAGATGGCCGATGAATTCATCGAGGATCCATATTGTCATCTGGTGATGGTCGGAGCCGATGACGACGGTGTTGTGCTCACAACTATGTGGTCGGCTGACGTCGCGGCGGATGTTGCGGCCGCTCTCGTGGCAATGGACCCGGCCGTGAAGGTGCGCCGAATGGTGCTGTCGGTGCCTGCAGTAGAGGACTCGGGACTTTGACCGCCATGATGATCGTAATGGAACGTTTCTGCTCCTCGGAAGCGGTTGAAGCCGTCGTCGAGCGCCTCGAATCGCGCGGTTGCGACATCCACATTTCTGATGGCCAGGAGCGGATTGTCATTGGGGCAATGGGAGCGGGCACCGACCTAGAACAGTTACCTTGGGAAGCCATGGAGGGTGTTGAGAAGGCGATCCCTGTCCTCAAGCCATTCACTTTTGTTTCTCGTGACTTCCAGGAGGAAGACACGATTGTCCGGGTCGGGAACGTCCGGATTGGCGGTAATCGGTTTACGGTGATCGCCGGGCCGTGTGCTGTAGAAACGCGCGACCAACTGTTTCGCACGGCCGAGCTCGTTGTTAAAGCCGGGGCAACGGTGTTGCGCGGTGATGCTTTTAAGCCGCGCACCTCGCCATACGCGTTTCAGGGCCTGGCCGAGGCCGGGCTGGAGTTGATGGCAGCAGCCAGAGAAGAGTTTGGTGTGCCGTTCGTTGCCGAGGTGCTCGACCCTCGCGACGTGGCATTGGTGGCAAGTTACGCAGACATGCTCCGGGTCGGTACGAGAAACATGTCGAACTACTCGTTGCTCGCCGAAGTTGGCAAACAGCCAAAACCGGTGCAACTAAAGCGCGGTTTCACGGCCACGATCGAGGACTGGCTCCACGCCGCGGAGACGATTTACAAAGAGGGCAACCAGCAGATTGTGCTGGTCGAGCGTGGGATCCGGACCTTTGAGACGGAGGCTCGGAATACCCTCGATATCACGGCCGTGCCCGTAGTGCAACGGTTGTCACATTTGCCGATCATGGTTGATCCCTCCCACTCCGGCGGCCACCATTATCTGGTTGCCCCGCTGGCCCAGGCGGCCGTCGCAGTTCGATCATCGGGCATTATGGTCGACGTCCACCCCTCACCTGACACCGCCCTGGTGGATGGTTCTCAGGCATTGCTTCCCTCCGACTTTGCGACGCTCATGGATCGGGTTCGCAAGCTGGCGGCTGCCGTCGATTTGGAGATGTAGCGGTGGCCAATGCGTTTGTGGTGGGAACTGGTCTGATTGGTGCGTCCGTTGGGCTTGCCCTGCGTTCGAACGGATGGACGGTCACTGGATGGGATCCCGATGCAGCTGCCCTGGCCGAGGCGATGGCCGTTGGCGCTCTCGACCACCAGGCCGACTCGCTCGACGTGTCGGGCGCCGATCTGGTCGTCCTGGCGGGCCCTCATGACGCGATGATCGCGACCCTGCGCGAACTCTCTACCCCTGCTCTAGTCATCGACGTGGCCGGTGTAAAACACGAGATCGTGCGGGCGGGACAACGAATGGCCCGGTTCGTGGGGACCCACCCCATGGCGGGTCGTGAACAGTCGGGACCGGGGGCGGCGTCGGCGGGATTGTTCAAGGGTGCCTCCTGGATACTTGCCACAGATCACAGTACGGAAGAGGATCTCGCCGAGGTTGAGGAGCTCATCACGAGTTTTGGAGCAGTTCCGCGCCGTATGACAGCCGCCGATCATGACGCGGCGATTGCCCTCGTGTCTGCGGTGCCGCATGTCATCTCCGCATCACTGCTGCATCTGGTGATGGGTGACTCCAGTGCCATGTCTCTGGCCGCCGGTAGTTTCCGTGACATCACGCGAGTGTCCCTATCCGACCCGCACCTGTGGGCCGACCTGTTCGTCGCCAATCAGGCTGAGGTCACCGCCACCCTTTTTCATCTCACCCAGGAGCTTCAAGACTGGTCGGCTCTGATCACGTCTGGAGATCAAGCTGCCCTGGTTGAGCGACTCCAGCTTTCCCGGGAGGCTCGCCAGTCGTTGGCGCCACCAGTCACGGTGGTCCTCGTAATGCTGGAAGACAAGCCTGGTGAACTGGCCGGGGTCGGTCGAGCGCTGAATGCATCCCAGGTCGACATTCGGGACCTGCAACTGCGCCATGGCGAGCATGGTGGTGGTGGTGTCTTGCGTTTGTCGGTGCGACCAGGTGAAGCCGAAGCGCTGCGCCAAGCGCTCGTTTCCGAAGGTTTCACTGTCGAATAGCGGACCTGGCAGGCGCGGCGCCAGCGGTGCTCGCTTCCTACGGGGTGCGTGTCGCCCACCGTTGTCGCGTGGCTGAGCTGTCTCAACGAATCAGCGACCAAAGAGTGTCGTACGTGGTGGTGTTGGGAGGGCCGGTCCCCCCAGCGGAACGAAGTGGAGCGTCCGGGGGAAGAAACCTATCGTCGGAAGGTGATGGGTTGGGGGATTGGTTCCCCTCTCCGAGCATGCAAGTGAAGACCCCGTTGCCCCCTTCGAGTGTGCATCTGGTGACCTGTTCTCGTCTCCTTGAATTGGGGGCGGCTTTTGTCTCCCAAACCCGAGATTTGTGGCCGATTATGCAGGTTTTGTGCGGGTTTTTGTCACACCCGGGTTATACGATTGGGTTATGTTTGAAGGGTTGGAA
>CAJQPD010000368.1 GCA_905480085.1 uncultured Acidimicrobiia bacterium | reverse complement strand
GGTCCTGCTCTATGCGGGCGTAGCAAAATTGCTCCAGCCCGACGAGGCGGTGCGCGCCGTGCAGGCCTACCAGATCCTGCCTCCTTCGGTGGACGATTTCGTGGCGTATGCCCTACCCCTGATTGAAGTGGCCGTTGGCGTGCTGTTGATCCTCGGGCTGGGAACCCGGTTGGCCGCCTGGATCGCCGGCCTCTTGATGGTGGTCTTCATCGGTGGTGTGGCCTCGGCGTGGATCCGGGGCCTGTCCATCGACTGCGGATGCTTCGGTGGCGGCGGGGAGGTGCCGGCCGCCGGCAAGGCCTGGCGGTATGTCGGGGAGATCCTCCGCGACATCGGCTTTCTCGGGTTGGCGTCGTGGTTGGTGCTGTTCCCCACCAGCCGGCTCGCCTTGGACCGGTTGGGTGTGATTGGCACAGATGACATGGCGGTCGATGTGGAGGAGGACGAGGTCCAGCCGACCATCAGTCCCATGCCGAACGAGACGAACCAGGAGCGAACATGAGCAGGAAACCTCAACCGTCGCAAGCGTCGAAACGGGCCGAGCGGCAGGCCGCTGCCCGGCGACAACGGAAGATCCGCAACTGGATGATCGGCTCGGTTGTCGTCCTCGTCTCCGTAGTCGGCATCTGGGTGATCTCATCGAGGCTCACGCCGTCGGATCCGAGCGTTGGCCGGCCGATCGGGGTGCAGGATGATCTTGGGATCCCGGTCGGTACCGCCACCGTACCCGTCCTGGACCTGTATGAGGACTTCCAGTGCCCCGCCTGCAAGGATTTGGAGCTGAACGTCGGACCGGCCCTCCGGCAGTTGGCAGCCGATGGCAAGGTCAAGATCGTTTATCACATCCTGTCCTTCCTGGACCGAAACCTGCGGAACGACTCCTCGTTGCGATCGGCGAACGCGGCCGGCTGCGCCCAGGATCAGGGCAATTTCGAGATGTTCCACGACCTGGTGTACGAGAACCAACCCGTCACCGAGGGCGACGGCTTCACCGATGAGCAGTTGGTCGGGTTTGCCAGGGATGCCGGGGTTGCCGACATGGCCACGTTCCAGACCTGCATGGCCGACGGCACCCACAACAATTGGGTGAAGCAGGTACAACTACGGGCAAGCGACAAGCAGGTCACCGGAACGCCGACGCTCTTTCTCGAAGGCGAGCGAGTGGACCTGACCGATGGCACGACATGGGAGGATGTCACGATCCTCCTGACATCCATGATCGAGGCGGCCGGAGGCGGATAGCCGGACACACTTGGGCCGACGTCCCATTTGAAAGGACCGCTCACGCCCGGCGTGCCCTCTCTGGTACCTCAGTCCTGCCGGACATGCTGGCCTTTCTGCCGAAGCTTAAGACCCCACATCACTGGATCGGGTGTTCGGTGTACCTACACGACTGCGGAGGCTTCGGCAAGGGCACCCGCGTTTCGGGGTGGCTCCGTCTCCGACCACACCTGCCGGAACTTGCCACTCCTCGGGTTCTCGGCGGGCGGATCAGCGGCGTGCTGGATAGCGACCGCGCCGATCCCATTAGCCAGGAAGAAGCCGTGCAGACTGTCGTCGACGGTTCGTCGCACCTGCTCGCGGTCGAACCCCGGCAGGGACTCCAGCCGGAGGGTCAGCGCGCTGGGTCCGGTTCGGATCGCCTGGAACCGGCGGACTCCGGGCACTTCCTCAACCACACTTGCCAGCGCCAGCGGGAGCACCTCAACCATCTGACCGTCCGTCGCGGCGAAGGGCAGGACGTCGCCGGACCGGCCCTCGACCCTGACCGAAGGCAGTCGGCTGCCGCACGGACAGGCATCCGGCAGCACCTCCACGCGGTCGCCGAGGTCGTAGCGGATGATCGGCTGTATGCGGTTGGCGAGGTTCGTGACCAAGACCGTGTGCGACGTCACCCCGGGCGGGACTGGCCGGTACTCCTTGTCGACCGGTTCGAACAGGTACCAGTCGACGTTCACGTGGATCCGGCCTTCGGGACATTGCAGGCCCAGCGCCGGAACCTCCGATGCACCGTACCCATTGATCAGGGTGCAGCCGAACGCCGCCTCGATTCTCCTGGCTGTGGACGGCGTGAGGTTCTCGCCGGCGCAGGTGGCTGCCACGGGTCGGACCCGAAGCCTGCCCGCCTCCTGCTCGCCGGCCAGCAGAGCCAGCGCGCTCGGATAGCCGCCCATCAGGGTCGGTTTGAAGGCGTTCAGTTCCGCGACCAAATCCGGCAGCGGTCGGAGCACCGAAAACACACGGATCCTCTTGGCGAGGAGCGGACTGACGCGTCGCATCGTCTCCACCATCACTACCCCGCCGTAGTGGCCACCGGTGGCGAAGAAGGCCGCCGACCGGATCCCATGGCGCAAGAGACTCTGGATCGTGCGCCGGGAGAGCGCGACCCGGCGGACTCGGAGTCGCGACACGATCTGTGTGACGGTCCACGAGTCTGCGTCATGCAGCAGGATGGCCGGCTCCCCGGTCGTTCCGGATGTGGTGAAGACGTGATATCTGTCCAGGTAACGGCTGCCGACAAGGGAAAGGTCGGAAAGGAAGTCGTGCTGCAGCGCCTCAAGGGTGACGCCCGGGTCGGTCACCCATTCGTCGAAGTGCTCCATCAACTCCCGCTTACGTACCGGTGGCAGTTGCCCCGGGTCCGTGATTCGCATGGGCAGACCCCGGTACAGCTTCCGGTAGTAGGGCGATCTGGCCCGTGCGTACGCGACGAGGTCGTTGAGGCGCGCCTGCTGCCGACGCTCGCACGTCGCCGGTTCGGCTCGTCCGACCCACCAGGTGTCCGCTGCGATCCAAAGCGCTCTCATGACACGACCCATGACCGTCACCTCTCTTGGTTCTGAACGACCGACGTGCGGCTATGAGGGTTCCCGCTCCGCGTCGGCACGACAGACAACATCATCGCAACACAACAAGAATCGGGAATCGAGTATGCACGAACGACCTCCGGCCGTTTAGTCATGGCACCCGAAGAGGGCGCCCTTCCAGCTGGCCGGCAACCGCCCGACCTGATGCCGGAGTAGGGTCCGCCAACTGGCGCTAAGACTACGCCGCCAGAGATAGAAATCGGGGGACCCGAACATGGCATCGAACAGGGCCGCTCAAGCCGTCCTCCGCGTTCGCTCGCGACCCCTAACCCATGCTGCCAAACGAAGCCAGAAAGACCGACGCAAAGTACAAAAGTGGAACGCTAAGAATCACCGCTCCTGACGCAATTCTGACCAGGCAGCGATCCTGGTCAACGCAGGCACAACTGCCCCCCAGGTGAGGGAACCCCAACAAACACAAGGGATCTCGGAGTGGGCGATACTGGGATCGAACCAGCGACCTCACGCGCGGTTTCTCGGTGTTGCGTGGGGTTGTTGTGGGATTGACTGGGGTGCCTGAAGCAGGAATGAGAATCATCCATACATTTGACGTGGCCGAGCTGACTGGTCTGAGCGCTCAAGATGTTCGGAAAGCCGCACGATGTGCGCCAGCCCGGTGCCGTCGGGTCAAAGCTGGGGCGCTGACGGGCCTCGAGCCCGCATCTCAATCAGAACTGGAGTAGCCGGATATGCGTGGGTGACCTAGCTTCGCATGACCAATAGGTGTCGAGCTATCGTGGCCAGATGTCCTTCACACATTCTCCAGAGATCGAGGCGGTAGCTCGAAGAGTGTTGGCAACCTGGGGCAAAGGTGACGCGGAGACCATGTCGAATCTGTTCTCGTCCAGCGCTGATCTCCGGGTCCTCGGTTTCGACGCCGACGAGCAGTGGAGCGGTGCAGACGAGTTCCTGAAAGTCTTCACTACCCAGATGGACGAAATGCCTGACTGGAGCATTGAGAATCACCATGTGGAGGCGTTTGAGGACGAATCGTTTGGCTGGGCAATTCTGCAGTCGACGATCGTCACTCCAGAGGGCGAAACGCCCATACGCCACACGGCCGTGTTCCGCCTAGATGGAGGGGCTTGGAAGGTCGTTCAGTGGCACAACTCGGTACCCGTGCCCAATCAGCAAGTATTCGGCGTCGAACTTACAACCACGTTGAATCGCTTGGTTGCATCGGTTCTCGATGCCGGTTCTGATCTCGCTGGAGCCTCAGGATCTGAAGGCACTGCGACGTTGGTATTCACTGACATTGTTGATTCGACGGTTCTCGCTCAGTCCGTCGGAGACCTTGCGTGGGCAAAGATAATTAGTTCGCATGAACGCACAATCGGACGCATTGCAGGCTCGCATGGAGGAACCGTTGTCAAGTTCCTTGGTGACGGATCAATGCTGGTCTTTGAATCCGCCCGTGCGGCGATACGAGCTGCGGTCGAGCTCCAACGTTCCTGCGATGCAGAGCCCTATACCATTCGTATTGGCATTCATACCGGCGAGGTCATCCGCACCGCTAATGATCTCCTCGGCCTCACGGTGAACAAGGCCGCTCGGGTTGCCTCTGCTGCCACCGGCGGTGGCATCATGGTCTCGTCCACGACCAGGGATGTTGTCGGCCAGATGGAAGGCGTGCGGATCGGCGAACCGAAGATCGTTCTGCTCAAAGGGATCGCGGACGCTCACCAGATAGCTCCCGTCGAGTGGCAGTGACCGACGTCGGCTATGCGCTCATCGAAAGATGAGATCCACGCATAGTGGCACATTGGCGTGCGTTATCC
>CAJQPD010000367.1 GCA_905480085.1 uncultured Acidimicrobiia bacterium | reverse complement strand
CAGCTACCAGGTCGTTCAAAGCCCCGTCCGTGAGTTCTTCAAGTGGCCCGAACGCAACAATGCCGGCTGCGTTGACGACGCCGTCAAGTCCTCTCAGGAGGCGAACGGACTCATCGATGATCCAGCCCGGATCATCGTCACGCAGGTCGAAGGACGAGTAGACAACCTGCGGGCCAAGATGTGTTGCCTGCTGTTCGAGGTCGGTTGAGTTACGACCGGCCAGCATCACTTCGGATCCTCGACGGTAGAACTCTGCTGCCAAACGTCTTCCCAGTTGCCCGGAACCGCCCAGGATCAGCACTCTCTTACCGGTCAGATCAATCGTTGCCATCACAATCCTTCGAGTCGCCCTTCCTACGAAGCCGAACCCGTCCCTGGATGATGCCGGGCTGGAGTGCTGAAGACTCCGTTCATCCGGATCGGCTGTGTTGGGTGTACGGAAGGGATGCTCGCCGGTCAACATCACCGGTTGAAACATGATCTACTGACGACGGGCTACCAATTCTCAAACGTCGTACTGGTTAGAAAGGAACTCCATCAGATCCGATGCTGCGCTCTCGTCCAGTGCGCCTGGGGCGCGCCACTGGACCTGGCCGGTGCGATCTACGACCATCGCATAGATCGTCCCATCGTCGGCGATGTCGAGGTTCTTGAGGAACGGAGGCTTATCCAGATAGAGCGTGATGGTGCGTTCCCGAACCCTTTGATCAGAGATCCCCGCTCTCATCCCACTGTCGATGAACCACCGTGAAAGGCGGCTTCGGCTCTGAATAACCGGCAGCTCATACGCCGCAAACTCCGAATACCTGGCTTCGAGCTCGCTCGCCAGGGGCATCCACGTGTCCACCAACGCCTGATGGCGCTGCCAGAACGCCAGGATCACCAGATTGAGGCGACCCTCGAAGTCGGCGGGAAGGGTCATCTGACGTCGTTCGAGGTTCGAGCCACTCACCGTTGGAAAAAGCACCAGATCCCCTTTCAGCACACTCGCTATAGGAGGCAGTTGGTATTTCAGATGGCAGGGTTGCCATTGATTCTAGAACCCGACCGAGCGGATGGTGTCCCGGATCGTATCGGCGCTGGAGATCAGGTGGTGTTGCTCTCCGCCGGTGAGTGGGACGTCCATACCCCGAACAACCCCGCCGGCTCCGACGACGACCGGCATTGAAAGACACACATCGGCAATCCCGTATGCGCCGTCCTGCAAAGTGCTGACCGGCATGATTCGGTGCTCGTCATTGAGAATCGCTCCAACGATGCTCGTCACCGCCAGTCCGATCGCATAAGTGGTCGCCCCTTTGCCACGGATGATGTCATAGGCGGCGTGTTTTACCCGCTCGGCAATATCGTTTAGTTCGTCAGGCGTGAGGTGTTTCCCGGCCGGGGTAATCCACCGATCGAGCGGAACGTTGCCGATGGCCGCGCTGCTCCAGAGGGCAAATTCCGAGTCTCCATGCTCTCCGGCGATGGTGGCGTGCACGTTCGAGACCGCCACCCCACACCGCTCAGCCAACACGAAATGCAGGCGGGAGGTGTCGAGCACCGTCCCTGATCCAATGACCCTCGACGACGGGAATCCGCTGAGCTGTAACGCCACGTAGGTGAGCACGTCGACCGGGTTCGTGACGATCAAAAGTACCGCCCGTGGGGCACGCTCGGCGAGGGCTGGAACGAGTTCGCGAAAGATGTCCGTATTACGGCCTGCGAGGTCAAGCCGGGTTTCGCCTGGCCGCTGCTTGGCGCCGGCGGTGATCACGACCACGTCGGCATCGACACAAATATCGAGCTGGTCGCTCCCCACCACCCTGGCCGTAGGTGTAAACCTGAGCCCATGATTCAGGTCGAGGACCTCGGCTTGGACCTTGGCAGCATCGATGTCATAAAGGACAATCTCTCTGGCGATACCGTTGAGCAGGGCGGCATAGGCGATAGTCGCTCCCACCCCGCCGGCTCCAATGATCGCAACCTTTGATCCGCTCATGGAAAAGACGTTACTTCGGTGGCTCGGTTAGCCAGACTCGTGGGCGGCATCCCACCATTTGAGGACTCGCAGAGCACGCAGCGTCACCCAGCGGGATGGATTATCGACGCCATCGTCGACGTCAAACCAGACCCGACCCGGGGGTTTCCAGTCGAGCGGCCAGGTGCCGTCGTCGAGACGGCGCGACCGGACGTGTTCGATCGCCTCGGCCAGCCGGGGATCGGGGGCTTGGCCGGTCAAGATTGAGGCCGTCCGGAAGTAGTCCAGGGCGCGCAGGACCTCATAGTGCCAGTGGTTCGGATGCGAGAGATAGAGATATTTTCGATCGGCAGGCTCGCCCGTGCTGAGCCGGCGGAAGAGGTGGCGCTTGAGCAGGTACTCCTCGCCGGAGCGGCGAGCGGCGAGCGATTGCGGGGTACCGCCCGTGGCGCGCTCGTACTCCAGCAATCCCTCAAGGACGTTGATCGTAGTATCAAAAGACGACCGAACCGAGCCATTCTCGGTCTCGCAGTTCCAGCCTCCATCTTCGAGCACCTCACCAACGAGCCTCTCGACGACTGGAGACATGTCGACGCCGAAGTAGGTGCCGTTGGCGACCGCATTCCCGTTGATGCACGGCTCGACCTCACCCTCCCAGTACGGCTGGTTGTCGTGCTCCCACCGGCAATTCACGCCGATGAGTTCGACAGCTCGACGAGCGCTCTCAGACGACGGGTCATACCCGAATTCGCGAAGCTGCGACAGAGCATGGCTTGTCGAAGTCCACGGCTGACCTTCTTCATCCCCCCAACGAAACCCGGCCGGAAAGTGAGCACCACCTGCCCATCGCCCATCGTCATCCTCGTAGGCCATGAGGCGGGCGCCCCACCCTTCCGATACCACCCTGGCGCGCTCGGTCTGCCACGCGACCTGCGG
>CAJQPD010000366.1 GCA_905480085.1 uncultured Acidimicrobiia bacterium | reverse complement strand
ACCAAAGCCGCCGCCAGGTCAGTAGCGATTCTGGGGCTGGCGTCGATTCTCGTGTTCCTCACCTTGCCGAGCGCCCGAGCTTCCCGTTCGTTCACGTTCCCAGCCGAGCTTCCCTCCTCGACCGCCCTTGGTAGTCCCGGGTCGCTGTCCAATCCCTCGCTGGGCAACCGCGCCAACGGAAACCAATCGGACACGTCGAACGGGGCGGCGGGCTCCGGCTACTTCGGTTTTGCCGAGCAACTCGATACGTCGGCAAGGGGCCGACCGGATGACACGCTGGTTATGAGAGTGCGGGCATCTGCTCCAGCCTTCTGGCGCGGGCAGACGTTCGATGTTTGGGATGGGGTCACCTGGACTGTTTCTGACAACGCCTCAACGACCATCGGCGGCCAGGCGCCCATCCAGGTACCGCTGACCGTCGGAGACCTTCCCCAACCGGCCGATGACTTCATTCAGACCTTCTACATCGAACAACCGGGTCCGAACCTCGTCTTCGGCGCCTACCGAATGTCCGAGGTCTACTTCGACGCCCGATTCTTGTTCCAGCAGCCAGACGGAGCACTGCGAGCCGGATCAGATCTCGGGCGAGGAGCGGTTTACACGGTGATCAGCCAGCGGCCGTACGTCACCGAGTCGCTCCTCAAGGTGAGCGACCCGCTTCGAACGGATTTGCCCATTTCGATGGATCCCTTCCTACAACTACCCGACGGGATTCCCCAACGGGTGCTCGACCTGGCGCAAGAGATCACCGCTGATTCGCCAACCACCTACGACAAGATCCGGGCGCTTGAGGCTTGGATGGCCCAGAACACCACGTACAGCCTGGACATTCCGCCCCTGCCCGACGGCGCCGACTCGGTGGACGAATACCTATTCGAAACCCGCCAGGGATTCTGTGAGCAAATCGGAACCAGCCTGGTTGTGATGCTCCGGTCCCTCGGCGTCCCAAGCCGGTTGGCGGTCGGATTCATCCCCGGAGAACGGAACTCTTTGACCGGGTTGTACGAGGTCCGAGCTTCCGATGCCCACTCGTGGGCTGAGGTCTACTTCCCTGGAGTCGGTTGGCAGGGGTTTGACCCAACCGCCCAGGTACCGCTCGCCGGGGAGTTCGAACCACCGGCCACCGCCGGGGCAGCCGTCGTCGCCTGGATTCGTGACAATGCTTCGCTGGTAGGTCGGACATTGGGAATTACGCTTGCCCTGGTACTCGTTATCGGGTTCGGCAGCATGCTGACAATGGTCATCGGCCGGATCGTGACGGAGCGCCGTCGCAAGGCCAACCGCAGCTGGGTCGAACGGATCACCGAAACCCTCGAATACGCCGGCTCGACCCACGATCGACCGAGACAAGACCACGAGACAATCCGGGAGTACGTCGCCGCCCTCGCAGCTGGACCGCTCCCGGATCCGCGACTTCGTGAGGTGGGTGAGATCATCGCCAGGGAAGCCTTCGGACCGATCACCGATCATGAAGGCCGCGCCACCGGGGAACGTCTCCTTGAAGAGATTACCGGCCGCTCGCCCAACTGATCGCCCGCCCCTTTGCTAGCAACGTACCTGGCGGGCCGGGAGTAGGGTAGGGCGGTTGTCAAGCGGGATACCAGTGGACTACTCACGTAAATGGTTTGTGATGGGCGCCGTGTCCATGGGCGTCTTCCTGTCGACCATTGACGGCAGCATCGTCAACATCGCCCTACCCACGTTGCAAGAGGAGTTTGGAGCCCAATTCTCGTCGGTCCAGTGGGTGGTCCTCGCCTACCTACTCGTGCTGGGGACCTTATCCCTGCTCATCGGCCGCCTCGGCGACATGATCGGGAAGAAGCGCATCTACACCACCGGGTTCGTTGTATTCACCGCCGGTTCCCTGGCATCGGCCACTTCACAATCGGTCGGAATTCTCATCGGGTGGAGAATCATCCAGGCCGTGGGGGCCGCCATGATTCTTTCACTTGGTATCGCCATTCTGACCGAGGCCTTCCCCCCCACCGAGCGCGGAAGAGCCCTGGGTCTCATCGGCACGACCGTCTCGGTGGGCATCGTCGTTGGACCGACTCTGGGCGGCCTGATTCTTTCGGCCTCGACCTGGCGATGGATCTTTCTCGTCAACGTCCCCGTAGGAATCGTCGGCACGATTACCTCGATCCGATACATTCCCAACACCATTCCAGGCGGGAAACAGAGGTTTGATTTCGCAGGGGCCGGCCTGTTCGCGGTGGCCATTACCTCGTTCATGCTGGGAGTAACCCTGGGCGGGTCGCGAGGGTTCGGGTCGGGAATCGTGCTCAGCCTGCTGACGATGGCAGTTGTGCTCGCCATAGCCTTCGTCCTGTGGGAACGGAAGGTTGATCAACCGATCATCGACCTGGCGATCTTCGAGAACAAACTGTTCTCCATCAACATCATCACTGGACTGTTGGCATTCGTGTGTGTCGCCGGGGTCTTCTTCATCTCGCCGTTCTATCTCGAGCGGACGCTGGGATTCGAATCCCGCCAGATCGGTTTGCTGCTGGCCGCCTCACCGATCTTGCTGGCGATCTTCGCTCCAGCCAGCGGCTGGTTGTCCGACAAAATCGGCGCGCGCCCCATCACGATCGCCGGGCTCCTTGTGTTGCTCTTCGGCTACTGGTCCTTCCGCCGGTTGGGCGTGAACACCACGCCAACCGGGTTTGTTCTCGCACTCGCCCCGATCGGGGTTGGAATGGGTCTGTTCCAGTCACCAAACAACTCGATCATCATGGGATCGGTGCGACCAGAGCGGCTCGGCATCGCCTCGGGCCTCCTCAACCTGACGCGCATTCTCGGTCAGATAACCGGCATCGGCGTCCTCACCACGTTTTGGTCTATCCGGGCTGACGCGGCCGGCGGCCAGAACGACCCGGCAGGGATCGTGAGCGGCCTCCACGACACCATGTTGGTCGCAATAGCTTTGATCGGTTTCGGGTTTAGTCTGGCAGTGTGGGGATACCTCGCAGAGCGACGGCAACAGACGGAAGGGGCCACCGTATGAGCACCGAAAACCAGGACACCAATCTCACGCCAGAGCAGTTTCACGTGATCAGAGAAGGTGGGACCGAACCCGCCTTCTCGGGAAAGTACTGGGACAGCAAGGCGACCGGCCAGTACAAGTGTGTCGGTTGTGGTCAACCGTTGTTTGGCTCGGACACCAAGTACGACTCAGGATCTGGTTGGCCGTCCTACTGGGAGCCGCTTCCGGAAGCTCGGCTCACCGAAATCGTCGACCGGTCACTCGGAATGGTTCGAACCGAAGCCCGGTGCGCCAACTGCGACGCCCACCTGGGTCATGTCTTTCCAGATGGGCCACAACCCACCGGCCAGCGGTACTGCATCAACTCAGCAGCGTTGGACTTCGAGCCAGAGACCTAGGCCTGGCTCTCTGAGCCGACCTTCGCCACCCAATCCAGCATGGCACCTGCAGCTTTTTCGAGCCGTCCCGAGATGGCCTCATCGATGAGAGTCATACCGTCAAAGGAATCGCGCAGATGGGCAAACGCAATCATGCCTGGCAGCAGGGGACAGTTCATATACACGAGGATGTGGCGGAGCATCATCTGAGCGTGTGCCGTGCCAAACCGGCCGGTGGTTCCCCCGATGATGGCAGCTGGCTTCCCCTTGAGTGGATCGGGCGCCCGCGACGCCCAATCAATGAGGTTCTTCATACTGCCGGGAATGCTTCCGTTGTACTCAGGTGTGGCGAAGACCACCAGATCGGCCTTGGCGATCGCCTCTTTGAGAGCACTCACCGATGGGGGATCACCGTCGACCTCGAGATCTGCGTTGAACACCGGGACGTCGACGGCGTCGAAGATGGAAAACGAGACGTCGTCAGGAAAGAACCCACCAAGCACCACCAGCAGTTCACGATTGTATGAGTTCGCCCGAAGGCTGCCGCAGATTCCAAGAATTCGAGTCATGCCCAGAGGTTATCGCACTCTTTACCTGGTTCGGCGGCCGGTTATCCTCATGCCAATGCTCCCGGTGAGATCGACCCGACCTGTTCTTGCGTTTGCCATCATGGCGGTTCTCGTTGCAACGAGCTGCTCGAACTCGAATGGTTCGGCTCCGACGACTAGTGCCTCGACCGTGAGCCTGACGAGTCCGGCGACCACCAGTTCTCAACCAGGCGAAATGGCTTCGACCACGCTGACCACCCTCGCCGCGTCTAGCAATGCCTGCCGACCCAATGCCGGCCCGAACGTTCGGATCAGCTGGGAAGTCCTGCCGGAACGGTGGGCGGAAGTGGATAAAGCAACCCCCGTGAATCCCACGTACGAAGCAGGCACCGGGCAAGATTCCGGGCAATTCACGTTGGCCGACGGGACCATCGTCCAAGCGACGTTGAGTCAAGATCAGGGCGAAGTCACCAAACTGTTCGTAATAAGTCAGGTCGACCCCCAGAACCCCACCGCCGAGCTACCAACCATCTTGAATCATTGGGTGGCGATGTTGTCTCTGACCGAGCCGCTCCTTACTCCTCAGGAGCGGGTCGACATCCTGTCGGCTCTCGGAGTGGTCGGCAACAATCTGACCCTTCTTGAAATGAACGGAGTCGTGGACTGCGGGCAACGAGCCTACGAGGTCGCCTTCGACATCGAACTGGCCGCATTCGTCTTCGGAGTAGACCTGGCGCCCTAGAAATACACCCTGGTGAGGGTTTCTGCCACGCACGCCGGTTTCTCGGAGCCCTCAAGTTCGACGGTCACTTCGGTTTTGAGCTGGAGTCCTCCAGCCACCTCCGAGACGTCGACAAGCTTCGACCGGGCCCGAACCCTTGAACCAGACGGAACTGGCGTCACGAACCTCACCCGGTCCAAGCCATAGTTGATGGCCATCCGAACCCCGGGAATCTCGACAGGTTCGGCAATTCCGGCGATGAGGGACAGCGTCAGAAATCCGTGGGCGATCCGTTGACCGAACGGACCGGCCGCAGCCCTGGCCTCATCGACGTGAATCCATTGATGATCGTGTGTGGCGTCTGCAAACTGATCAATCATGTCTTGAGTCACGGTCGTCCACGACCCGAGCCCGGTTTCGGTACCGATTCGACCCTGAAGTTCCTCGAGTGCGCTCATTCGTACCCTCCGCTTGTTGCACCGAAGACTATCCGATCGAACGCTCAGCTAGCGCGGCGAATCTCCTCGATCCACTGGCGCTTGAGTTTCCGGCGCTCACGAGGCGTGGTAGCACCCCAGATCCCGACTGATTGATTCGTTTCGATGGCATATGACAGGCAGTCGCCGGCAACCGGGCACTCCGCACAAATGGACTTGGCGCGCTGGATTGCACCGACATCGCCTTCGTCAGGGAAGAAGATCCCCGCGGTGTCGTCAGCGCAAGCCGCCCCTTCACGCCACTCTTCGTATTCGTAATCAGCAAAGTCGTTCATGTTCATCCTTGACAACGCTCCAACCCGCGGACGCGTTCCCACATTCCACTCCCTGACGAAATTCCGCTAATTTGTCACCTCAGTCCCCATCAAACCCGAGACGTTGGCGCCAGTCTGGCTCCCGGCCTCACACAGGAGCTAACCAATGGCAGAACAAGACGACCCGTTCATCTCGGTCATCCGTCTATCAATCGTTGCCGTCATCGTCGTGCTGTCCTTCTGGGCGCTCTTTGCGATCGTCAACAATGAATCGGGCGGATCAGCCGGAGCCGACGGAGCAGCCGGCGGAACCGCCAGTGCCTCGGTCAAATTAACCGAGTTCTCAATCACCGGGGACCTCACCATCCCGACCGGCGATGTCGACTTGACCGTCGCGAACGTGGGCGGCGTAGACCACGACCTCACGATTCGCGGAGGGGCGGCAACCCCGCTCATATCGGCTGGACAGTCCGACGTCCTTCAGTTGCGCAATCTTCAGCCAGGCACGTTCGAAGTGTTCTGTTCGGTCCCCGGACACGAAGCGGCCGGTATGGCTGCCACCATCACCGTTGCCGAAGGCGCGGTCGTAGCCGGCGGTGACGCCGGACACACGGAACCCGACTGGGAAGCTCTCGACAAAGCCATGACAGACTCCGTCCTGGCGTTCCCCGCCGAGACGGCCGGGCTCGGCAACGAACCACTCGAACCAACCATCCTGGCCGACGGCACCAAGGAGTTCGAGCTCACCGCCGAAATCGTGGACTGGGAAGTAGAGCCTGGCAGAGTCGTTCAAGCCTGGACGTACAACGGAATGGTCCCCGGACCGGCGATCAAGCTCGATATCGGCGACAAGGTCCGGATAATTCTTCACAACAAGCTACCGATGGGCACTGACGTTCACTGGCACGGAGTGGACACTCCGAACAACATGGACGGCGTAGCCCCCTTGACCCAGCCGCTGATCAAATCGGGCGAAGACTTCGTCTACGAGTTCGTGGCCGATGCTCCGGCCATCGGCATGTACCACGCTCACCATCACGGACAGATGCAGGTCACCAACGGCCTATTCGCCATCTTCCAGATCGGCGACATGCCCATTCCGTACGGCCAGACGATTGGCGGGGTAACCATTCCGTCCAACCTGAAGGTTGTTGATGAGATCCCGATGGTTCTCAACGATGCCGGAGTGATCGGCTACTCGATCAATGGCAAGTCATTCCCTGCAACCCAACCATATGTAATCAACAAAGGCGACTGGATCGTGGCGACCTACTACAACGAAGGCCTGCAGATCCACCCGATGCATCTTCACCAGTTTGGGCAGCTGATCTTCGCCAAGGATGGGTTCCCCCTGGACAATCCGTATTGGGCCGACACGATCAACGTGGCCCCGGGTGAGCGATACAGCGTGTTGATTCATGCCGAAGACGCTGGTGCCTGGGTCTGGCATTGCCACATCCTCACCCACGTGGAGCGGGAAGAGGGCATGTTCGGCATGGTCACCGCCATCATCGTCGAGGACAACTAGAGCAAACCAGGGCCTTGCCCGTGTGACTGGAGCCGGCCCTGCGGGGCCGGCTCTAGATTTGTCTCGACTACCAGGGCTGATACGGATATGGCTCAGGGACGAACCCTGGCTCGTAACGCTTCAGCTCACGTCTGGCCACCGCCCGCTTGTGGACTTCGTCAGGTCCGTCGGCAATCATCAGCGTTCGAAGATGGGCATACATCGCGGCCAGCGGGTAGTCGCCTGACAGGCCACCCGCCCCGAAAGCCTGAATGGCCCGGTCGACGATCTGCGCCGCCATGCGGGGAACGGCCACCTTGATAGCACTGATCTCAATCCTGGCCCCCTTGACCCCAACGGTGTCAATCAGCCACGCCGTCTTGAGAGTCAGAAGCCGGGCCTGCTCAAGGGCAATACGAGCCTCGGCGATCCAATCCTGAACCACACCGTGCTCAGCGATTGGCTGACCAAAGGTTTCCTTGGCAAGCACCCGCGAACACATCAGATCAAACGCCCGCTCGGCCATGCCAATCGCCCGCATACAATGATGGATCCGCCCAGGTCCCAATCGCGCCTGAGCGATGGCGAACCCGCCACCTTCCACTCCGAGAAGATTGGTCTTCGGAACCCGGACATTGTTGAAGTGGATCACCGGGTGCCCGCCGCGATCGCGATACCCGAGCACCGTCAGATCTCGCTCGATCTCCACGCCGGGCGAATCAAAGGGGACGATGATCATCGACTGGCGTTGATACGGAGGGGCATCGGGGTTCGTAACCCCCATCACGATCGAGAACTTGCAGCGCGGAGAGAAGGCACCCGAAGACCACCACTTCCGTCCCGCCACGATGTAGTGATCGCCATCATCGCGAATCTGGGTGCGGATATTCGAGGCATCCGACGAACCGACATCGGGCTCGGTCATCGAGAAGGCCGACCGGATCTCAGCATCAAGCAATGGTCGCAGCCACTGTTCTTTTTGCTCAGCTGTCCCAAACATCGTCAGGATCTCCATATTTCCGGTATCAGGAGCCGCACAATTCAACGCCTCAGGAGCCAGGTTGGGACTGCGCCCGGTGATCTCGGCAAGCGGGGCGTAATCGAGCACCGAAACACCGGTCCCCCACTCCTCGTCAGGAAGGAACAGATTCCACAATCCACGTTGGCGCGCCGCAGCCTTGAGTTCTTCAACGATTGGCGGATGGAAAGACGGGTCGCCGGAAGCGGCCATCTGCGCGGCATAGACAGGCTCGGCCGGATACACGTGTGAGTCCATGAACTCCAACAGTCGGGCCTGTAACTCCCCGGCCCGCTGGCTCAAGGCAAAATCCATCTTTGAAGCTCCTCGGATAGGTGCGTTTCAACCTAACGGTCGGCCGGCAACGGTGGGAGCGGGGCCCAGGAGTTTGTTGGTCCGGGAGTCCTGATGCCCGCTTTGCGACGCCACAGGCGCATCACCCACCGAACCATCGGGTAGCCAAACGCCAGAATCAAGACACAAATGAGTATCGGAATCTACTGCCGAGCCAGGAGGGTCAGAGCAATGGCTTCGGCCTGGCAGGCCTTCCGAAAGTCTTCAAGGTCGACGCTCTCGTTAGGGCCATGGATCGCCGACGTCGGGTCTCCAACCCCGGTCAGGAGGATGGCGGCGCGTGGGTATGCCTCGGAAAACGATGCCACGAACGGAATCGATCCCCCCATCCCCATGTCAACGGTCTCCGTCCCCCAAGTCTCCTGAAAGGCGGTGCGGAAGGCGTTGTAGGCGGGCCCGGTGGTGTCGAGTTCGAACGCTTCGCCTGAGCTTCCCGGCGTAACCCGCACGCGAGCTCCCCAATCCACATTCGACTCGAGGTGGGTCACCAGCGCCGCCATGGCCGTTTCCGTGTTATCGCCAGGAGCCAGCCGCATACTTATCTTGGCCCGAGCTGAAGGGATCAGCGCGTTCACAGCTCCTTCGACCGGCGGGGCATCGATAGCAAGGACCGAAATCGATGGACGAGACCAGGTCTTGGCTTCCAGGCTCCCGTCGCCGATAACCTCCACACCGTCGATGGCACCAGCCTGGTTTCGAACCTCGGCTTCGGTCAGGTCGAGGCCGGCCTCAGCACCAATGTGAACTCCGGCGACTGCCACATTGCCTGCCGGGTCATGGAGGGTGGCGAGAAGACGAGCCAGGACGGTGAGCGCATCGGGAAAGACTCCGCCAAACATTCCCGAATGCACCGCATTCTCAAGGGTCTGAACTTCGACCACACAATCGACCAATCCGCGCAAGGATGTCGTGAACGAAGGCACCCCTACCCGCCAGTTCCCGGCGTCCGCGATGACGATGGCGTCGGCAGCCAACATCTCTCCGTACGTTTCCAGGAACGCCACCAGATTCGCCGACCCGATCTCTTCCTCTCCCTCAATGAAGACCTTGACCCCAACGGGCGGCTTCCCGTCGTAGGCTCGCACCGCGGCCAAATGCATGATGACTCCGGCTTTGTCATCGCTGCTGCCCCGACCAAACAAGCGACCATCGATTTCGCGAGGCTCCCATGGGTCATCCGTCCACCCGAACCCGGCTGGCTGAACATCATGGTGGGCATACAAAAGAACCGTTGGAGCGCCATCAGGCGCAGGAATCTCCCCAAAGACCGCCGGATGAGCTCCCTCGACCTCAAGCAACTGAACATTTTGAAAGAACGAGGCTTCCAGAAGCCCAACGATGTGCTCGGCCGAGCGGCGAACGTCGTCGGGTTGGGTGGCACTTACCGAGGGGATTCTGACCAATTCCCTCAGTTCGTCGACCAGGGTGGGAAACAGTTCGTTCACGCGGTTCTTGAGTTCGTCAAACATGCTGGCGAGCGTAGTATCGGGAACTGGCCGTGGCGCGCCGGTCGTTACTTTGTTTCGACCAGTCTCGGAGAATCAATTGAACACCAAACCACCCGACCCGCCACAGGTGGCGCACGGTCCGACCCTTCCCCTGACCACTCTTGCATGGGCCGTCCTCATCGGCTTTCTGGTCCAGGCACTGGCGTTCCGCCACACCCCCGGACTTGGGGCGGCGATCTCGGGGCTAGCGCTCACACTCGGAATCCGATTCGGGCCATCAGAACGCTCGCCGAACCGATGGTTGATTTACGCAGCGGCCTTGTTCTTCGGTGCCCTGGCGATCAGAGCATCCCAGGTCCTTATCGCTCTCAACGCCATGGCCGGATTGGCCGCGGTGATCATGGCCACCTACTCGACCAAGCGACCGGTTGGAGAGTGGACGGTCAGCCAGACCATCCTGTCGGTCCTCGTTCCTCCCGTGGCAGCCGTCGCCTACGGACCGACTACGACCTTTCGCTCCCTCCCGAGCCATCACAAAAGCAACCTCGGGCCAGTTCTTATCGGACTGCTTATCGGCGTCCCCATCCTGGCTGTGTTCGGGACGCTCTTCGCATCCGCCGACGCCGTGTTCTCGGACCTGGTCGACCGGCTTGTCGGCCTCGATGTGATCCGCTCGGTTACCGGCCACGTCTTCTGGTCGGTCGCCCTCGGTTCGCTCCTCGTCGGGATGTGGATGTTCTCGAGTCAGATCAAGGAATCGGCCCTCGGGTTTCGTGCCGACCCGGCCGGTCGCAGCGTCGAGACAACCACCGTGTTGGTGCTGTTGAACGCACTATTCGCAGTCTTTGTGCTAATCCAGATCGGTTACCTGTTCGGTGGAGTCGACAGCAACCCGGTCACTCTCTCCGAGCACGCCCGGCAGGGCTTCTTCGAGTTGGTGGCGGTCGCATCACTGGTATTGGGAATCGTCCTGGTGGCGTCCTGGACGGGGCACACCGCCACTCAGCGGTCGGCCGTCGTCAATTGGCTCAGCCAAAGCCTGATCGCACTGACTGGACTGGTGCTGGTCTCGGCCATGCGCAGAATGTTGGCCTATTGGGAAGCATTCGGCCTGACCGAACTCCGGCTCTACACCACCGTATTCATGCTTTGGATCGCGATCGCGCTGGTTGCCATGGCCTTTTCGATCATACGATCTGATACCCGGCCCTTTGTACGGGTAGTGCTTGGCGCCGCGGCCGTCCTGCTGCTTGGCCTTACGATCGCCAACCCCGATGCCATCATCGCAAGGACGAACCTCGGCCGCCAAGCCATCATTCAAACCGACGTTTCCTACCTCGGCGGATTGTCGGTCGACCGGGCCCCGGTCGTCGCCGAATACGTCCGAAACCACCCGTTTGAATGTGACTCACCACTCCTAACCGACCTCAGGCACGATCTCAATACGCTTGACGAGGACGAATCGATCTTCAGTAGCTCGTGGTCGGCCCGGCAAGCCACCGCCACCTATGCAACCCTCGGTGATTGCAACTAGGCAGGGGCAAACGGATAGCCGGCCTGACGGGCTGCCTCGTACACGGCGATCGCCACCGAGTTCGCCAGGTTGAGGCTACGGGTGTGGGGAGTCATCGGAATCCGAACCGAGGCCGTCACCTCGGGCACTTCGAGCACCTCTTGCGGGAGGCCGATCGATTCAGGGCCGAACAGAAAAGCGTCCCCGGGACCGTAGGACAGCTCCGCCAACGACCGTTCGCCATTGCGGGCAAATGCATAGAGTCGGCCTGGCGACTCGGCCAGCAAGTACGCGTCAAACGAATCGTGGACCGTGACGGTGGCATATTCCCGATAGTCCATACCGGCCCGTTTCAGCTTCGTGGAGTCCAGCTCAAAACCCATCGGTCGGATCAGATGGAGCGGGGTGTCGGTATTTGCACACAGACGCATAATGTTCCCGGTGTTCTGGGGGATCTCAGGGTGATAGAGGACGACCGACGGCACGGCTAGAACAGCCGCAACGCGTTGGGTTCGATTCCGCGCAGTTCGTCGAGGTCGACCTGAACACAGCGAATCCCTCTGGCCTCGGCCAGCACTTTGGCCTGCGGAACGATCAGCTGAGCCACAAAGACCCCCCGGACAGGAACGAGTCTGGCATCGAGATCGAGGCGTTCGAGGTACCGTGCCAGCTGCTCGACGCCATCGATGTCGCCTCGCCGCTTGATCTCGACCGCCACGGTTCGGCCCTCGGCGTCACGACACAACAGATCGACCGGCCCGATGTCGGTCGGGTATTCGCGACGAATCAACACCAGCCCTTCCTCGATCACCTGCGGGCGATCAGCCAGCAGAACCTGAAGGTGGGCTTCGACCCCGTCCTTCTGAAGTCCCGGGTCGATTCCCAGATCGTGCAGGGAATCAGCAATGATTTCCTCAAGGTGAATCGTCAGCATCTCGCCTTTGGGATTGGTGACAATCCATCGATCATCCAGTTCCTCAACGTGATTGGGAGCATTCATCCAGTTGAGCGGTTTGTAGGCGCCCCCATCAGCGTGAATGGCGACGCACCCGTCTGCCTTCACCATGAGCAAACGGATAGCCGGAGGTAGGTACGCCGTCAGACGTCCCTCATAATCCACACTGCATCTCGCTATGACAAGCCGCACGATGCGCAAGCGTAACCGGACTTGTCCTGTGGGGGCGGATCGGCCAGCCTGTCAGTCATGCAGGACGTGAGCGCCAAATGGCTGTCGAAAATCCATGCGGGCGCCTACCGGGCCACCCGGGGCCGGGTCGGCCGACAGTTCGTCAACAACAGTATGTTGCTGTTGACCACCAGAGGCCGCCGGACCGGCCGCCCTCACACCGTGCCGCTGCTTTACCTCCGTGATGGTTCGCGACTCGTAATCATCGCGTCATGGGGCGGTCGCGACTATCCGCCCCATTGGTACCTGAACTTGATCGCCCATCCCGAAGTGTCCGTCCAAATCGAAGGCAACCGATTTGAGGCGACTGCCACCGAAGCCAACGACGAACAACGAGCCACCTGGTGGCCGCGCATCGTCAAAGCCTATGAGGGGTACGCCGAATATCAGGCCAGAACCGATCGCCAAATCCCGGTCATCTTCCTTGACCAAGGGTGACCGGTTGGATCTGACCGGTCCGAAACAGGTCGCGTGGAACCTCGATCCCCAGGCGATCGTAGAGTTGCGCCGGGACGGAGATATCCGCCACCAATAGCTCCCCCACATAGCGGCTCTCCATCAGGCCGACCTTGGGAAGAGCCAGCGTGAGCGTGGCGTCCGCCACCATTCCCGCTCCGGGCACCAACCCGGTATCGACATCAACCCCTGACGGCGTATCGAGCGACAAGACCGGAATCGACTCATCATTGGCCCAATAGATAAACGTCTCAGCCCGCCCTCGCGCCGGGCCTGAAAGGCTGTAGCCGAGAACCGCGTCGAGGATCAGATCAACGCCATGCGGTTCCCCGATCGAGATACCCAATGCCCTCACAATCGAAAGTTGCGACCCCGGGACCCCGTCCAGGTCCGGACGGGTCAACGCGACACTCACATCTACGCCCCACCCGGACAGACGCCGGGCGGCAACCAGGCCTCCCCCGCCGTTGCCGCCGGAACCGACGAGAACCAGAACCGATGACGGCTGATACCGATCGATGGCCAGACGAGCCAACTGGAGTCCGGCATTCTCCATCATTTGGATCAACGATATCCCCATCTCGTCAATCATCAGACGGTCGACCTCGACCATTTGCTTTCGCGTCACTGTTGGAATCACACGTTTACGCTACCCCTCGTCGGACGTCCACTCTCGTCCGGGGACAAGATCCTGCTCTGAAACCAGCTGAAGAAGACCGCTGATCCCGGCCGGCGTAATATCAAGCCTCGTGGGTTTACTCGAAACGCTTCGAACTCTCAATAGACGACACCCGGGTTTGCTTGACGCCGTATTCGCGATGACCTCGCTGGGCCTTGTCGACCACAGGAAGGTCAGTTCTCAGCCGAATGGCGGATTCCAG
>CAJQPD010000365.1 GCA_905480085.1 uncultured Acidimicrobiia bacterium | reverse complement strand
CGTCACGTTCACGGGGCTTTAGCGTGCACATCGCCTGCCTCTGTGGTGAAACGAACGCGCTTGCGGGTGAACGGCGCGACGGATCCATCCACCTCACCTGTGAGACTTGTGGGTACCGATGGACGAGGGACCTGTCCGCTCGTTGCGATCGGTGTGGAGGCGCCGATATGCAGGCCGTGCCTCTCGCGATTGTCGAAAAGGGCCGGGGAACCCAATTGTCGGTTGTAGGCGTGCGATCCATCAACCTCTGTTCGACGTGTGATGCCGGGCAATTGCGTCAGTATCATGACAACCGACCGAATCCATTGATGCCGTCCGAACTCCCCACCGTCGGACCAGACGAGCGGTTGACATGACCGAATCACAACCCGATTGGCTGCTCATCATCAACCGGGTCGTCGGGACGGCTCTTTGGGTACCCGCCCTCGTGTTCTATGGCGTCTCAGGCCTGGTTGCTCCGATCCTGGGAGTGATCGTACTGTGGATGATCGGGGCGGTTTGGTTGGGAGTTGCCACCTGGTGGTGGAACCGCAAGAGCCTGCTCTACGCAGCCTCTCCGGCCCTTGCCCTGGCGACATGGATGCTCATGGTCTACCTGGGAGACCGTTTGCTGGGCTGGACTGCCTGACCGCTTTTGTGTCACAGGTACGGCCTAGCCTGGCACTCATGAATCCTCTTCCACCGGCAAGTTTGGGCCGCGGCATCGTTATTGGCTCCGGTGCCGTCGCTCCAGCAGCCTGGTCGGATTGCGATCGAGTGATCATCGATGCGGGTGTCATAGCCGCCCCGGCCAAGACCATCGCTCGCCTGGCACAGGCCTGGACCCGACGCGAAGCCCTGATCGTCGAACTGCAGATTCCCGCAGAGATGCTTCGGGAGGCGGAGGTGACTGCCGCCGAGCCATACACGCTCCCTCCCGATTTCGAGTTCCCCAAGGAGCGCCTCCAGTTTCTCATCTGGGCGAACAACTACGACGGTCGGGGGACGAATCCCGATCCAATCTGGTGGCACAGCCGAAAAGCCGAGCGGCTCGGTGCCAAACCCGGCTCGGTCACCGATATCTTGTTGCCTGATGGACGCGCCGCCTGGTGCGATGGAGGGCCACGAGGGCCGGTTGACGTCGCCGATCTTCTCGTTCATCGAGAGTCAATCGAACTGGGAACGCTCAACACGTCACCTGCTCATCCACGAGCGGCTGATACCGACCTGGCCGACGATCAGTCGGCGGCCGTCAATCATGCAGCCGGCCCGGCCAGGATCATCGCCCCGGCCGGGTCAGGGAAGACCCGTACTCTCACTGCCCGGATCACGCATCTCGTGCGAGACCGATGGATCGAGCCACATCTCATCACCGCGGTCGCCTACAACGCCAAGGCTGCCAGGGAGATGACCGAGCGGATCGAAGGCGTCAACTCCTCGATACGAACCATTCACTCGCTGGCCTATGCCATTGTTCGGGCCTCCAACGGTGACGTTCCCGTTCTCAACGAGCGGGAACAACGGTCCATCCTGGCTCCGCTGATTCCGGCTCAACCAGCCCAGAATCGTGACATCACGGCCCCCTACCTTGAAGCCTTGACGAGTGTCAGAATCGGCCTGATCGACCCGGCGGTCGTGGAAGATCAGCGCGACGACGTGCCGGGCTTCGTCGAGGTCTACGAGCAGTACCGGCGTCGCTTGGCGGATCGCGGGGCGGTCGACTTCGACGAACAGATCTATCAAGCGATCCAACTTCTCCTCACCAACCCCGACCTACGTGACCGGGTGAGAAGTTCTGCCCGTCATCTGCTGGTTGACGAGTTTCAAGACCTCACACCGGCATACCTTCTTTTGCTCCGATTGGTGGCCGCCCCCGGCTACCAGGTGTTCGGCGTCGGCGACGACGACCAGGTCATCTACGGGTATGCCGGTGCCGACCCCGCTTTCCTCATAGGATTCGATGATCTCTTCCCGGGCGCCGGCCACTACGCGCTCGAAACCAATTACCGGTCCCCGGCGGTAGTGGTCGAAGCAGCCAAACATCTTCTCAGCTACAACGAACGGCGTATCCCCAAGAACATCGTCTCACCCGAGCCGATTTCGCCACCTGACTTGCGAGTTGAGGCGGCCCCTTCCGACAGGCAGGGGACGGTGGCGGCCGACATCGTGACCGGTTGGCTGACCGATCATCGTCCGAGAGACATCGCGGTCCTCAGCCGGGTGAATCACGCACTCCTGCCGGTCCAGGCGATCTTGACCGAACGAGGCGTCCCGCACACCGCCCCGGTCGGGATTGACTTTCTCCGCCGCACCGCGGTGCGGGCGTTCCTGGCATACCTACGGATGGGCTTGTCACCGGAAGTCATGAGCCGCGACGACCTGAGCGAGGTGCTTGGTCGGCCACCCCGTCGCATGACGCGAGTGGCGTCCGCGCTCATTTCAAGCCGGGGACGCTGGAGCCTTGAAGAACTGGCGGCCGCCTCAGGACGTCTTGAGGATCGCTTCCAGGATCGATTCGACGAATTCGTCGCCGACCTCGAAACGGTTGCCAACGCCGCCCTCGGTTCAACCAGCGACGTAGTCGAAGCGGTACGCAAAACCGTTGGTCTTGATCGCGCCGCCATGCTGTTGGATCAGTCACGCACGACCCCCGATCGATCCGGCCACAAAGACGACCTCGACGCCATTAGCCAACTGGCCGACCTCTATCCAAACCCGGCAGCGTTCCAATCCAAACTCGAAACCCTCCTCGCAGCCGAAGGGTCACCGACCGGTGTGATGTTATCGACGATTCATAAGGTCAAAGGCGCCGAATGGCCATGCGTACTGGTCTACAGCGTCACCGACGGGGTTCTGCCCCATCAATTGGCCGACGATCTCGAAGAGGAGCGTCGCGTATTCCACGTTGCCATAACCCGGGGCATCGAATCGGTGGCAGTCGTCGGTGATCGGAGCCGCCCCTCGCCATTCATCGCCGAGCTGTCCGGTACCGCCCCGCGCGGCGCAAAGAAGACAGTCGCCGCTCGCCCTGGCCGACCCACTCCAGCGGCAACAGGGGGGATCGCGCCGGGGCTGGGCGATCGCCTCCGCTGGGGAGGCTACGACGGCACGGTCACCGAATTTGTCGATGACGGGGCCGTCATCGAGCTGTCGACGGGAGCCCGGTTGACGGTGCCCTGGCGGGAGCGAGTACGAGTTGGATCAATTTCTGCACCCCTCGCCCGTCCGGTCCACGAAGCGAACCCGGCCATCGTTGAAGCCCTCAAGAGCTGGAGGGCCGAAACCGCCAGAGCGCAGAACGTTCCCGCCTACATAGTTCTTTCCGACAAACACCTCATTGGCATCGCAGCCAGACGACCCACGACGATTGAGGAGCTTCTCACCTGCCCGGGGATCGGCTCGACCAAGGCGGAAAGCTACGGCGAAACCATCCTGGAAGTCCTTGAGCAACAGCCGTGACCGGCAGAACCGACCGAACCCACCAGACTGAGCTCCATGGATAACCTGGACCAGGCCCGGAGCCTCATCTCGGCAGCGTCACAAGTGGTTTCATTTTCCGGTGCCGGACTCTCGGCCGAATCCGGGATTGCGACATTCCGCGACCCGGATGGCGTCTGGAGCAAGGTCGACCCGGCGGTCTATGCAAGCGCAGCAGGCTTTCGTGCCCAGCCAAACGAGGTCTCGGAGTGGTACGCGCATCGTCGCCGGACTCTGGCAATGACCAAACCGAACGCCGCTCACCTGGCACTGGCCGCCACCGATTGGCAGCTCCACATCACTCAGAACGTCGACAACCTCCTGGAAAGGGCCGGCGCGAGCAACGTAGTTCACCTGCATGGCGTTCTCGATCACGATCGATGTCATAACGGTTGCGGATACCATTGCGCGGTCGACCTGTCGGACCCGCCTGCGCTCCACACCTGCCCCGACTGTGGATCCATGGTTCGACCCGATGTGGTGTGGTTTGGCGAGATGTTGCCGGAACTCGCCTGGCATCTGGCCGAGTCAGCCATCGAACAGGCTGATGTAACCGTTGTCATCGGTACGAGCGGTACAGTTTGGCCGGCGGCCGGCCTCATAAGTCGGGCCCGAACCGTCATCACAATCAATCGTGAGCCGACCGCCATCGGCCGGCACGGCGCCGTCGAACTGATCGGTCCGGCAGCCACCGTCGTTCCGGCGCTGGTCAGCCCGGCCGACCCGAATACTCGATGAGTTCGTATGGGCGCAGGATGCCGACCGGTTCCCCGGAGGCCAACACGACCGCGTTGAAATCGGCCGAACCCAACGCCATGAGAAGACTGCCGACGGTGGTGCCACTGTCAACGATCTCCGCCTTGCGAACCGGGATCATGGCATCTCTCACCTGTTGGGTACTTGCCGGATCTATTGCCGAACGATGCAGCACCCCGAGTACGTCGCCCCACGGCCCCATCACCGGGATCATCTCGTGTCCGCCAAACACGACGGTCTCAACTCCTGCCGCCGGAGAAACATAGGACTCTACCCGGTGCATGACCCGATCAACCGGTAGCTCTAGCAGGTCGCTGTCGGTGAAAGGTTGTGCGTAGGACGCGCTGGCCGCCCCGAACAGAATCCATCCGATGAACCCGATCCACAGACCATCAAATCCGAGCCATCCGAACAGAACTAGTCCGGTCAGGATGATGACCCCACCGAGGACCTGACCCACCCTGGCCGCCACCCTGGTCGCCTGAACCCGGTTGCCGGTCGCCTTCCACACAGCCGACCTAAGCACGCGTCCTCCATCGAGCGGGATCCCCGGCAAAAGGTTCGTAACCGCCAGCCAGATATTGATCCACCCGACCCAACGAAACGTCGGATCCAGCACGCCTGAAGATGTGAGACTCGTTGCGGCGAGAAACAGAACCCCCAACGCAGCCGAAGAGACTGGCCCCGACGCAGCAATCATAAATTCGTCGCCGGGCCGCTTTGCCTCATGGGCCAATTCAGACACCCCACCAAATACCATCAGCCGGATACGCTTGACGGGGACGCCCCGGCGGATCGCCACCACCGAATGGGAGATCTCATGGAGAAGAACCCCCGCCCCGAACATACAGGCCCCGAAAGCACCGGCTAGCCAACCAGCCAACCCGGCGTCGAGGTTGTTCTGAAGGCTCCAGGTCAGCAAGCCCATGATGACGACCCACGAAGGACCTGCCGTCACCGGAATCCCAAACACTCGACCCAGGTAAATGCCCTTAAACGCCATACGGCGCTTCGGCAGCGGAGGAGGGCTCTCTCGCACGTATCCTTCGCCGTCATTCATGCAGACAGCCTACGCGGATCGCCTGGCTATCCGGGATCCTCCGTAGTTCCGATCAGTTCGGTGCCGGCCGCGACCACTATGGCCGCCGGCGTGAGGATTCCGTGCCCCAAGACCTCAAGGACCAACCAAAGCCCGAAAACCAGTGTCGTTGCGAGGAATAGCGAGACTGGTTCCATGGTCGCCCGGTACCCGGCCCACAAGGTTGTCCTCAACCAGGAGGCCTTTCGAGTCGATGGAGTCATAGCAACGCTCGGCAATGCAATTCGACGACAGAGGGTCACATGGCCAAACTTGATCCGCTCTTTCGGGGGCTCCATCAACAAGGTGGGTCGGACCTTCACCTGGTCGCCGGCCAGGTTCCGATCATGCGAATCCACGGAGACCTGGTTCGGGTCAAGTCCGAACGGCTCAATGACCAGACGGTCAGAGCTTTGCTGCGGGAAATCACGCCACCGGAGCTCTGGGCGTCCTTCGAGGGGAGCGGTGACGTCGACTTTGGGTACCAGGTGCCCGGTCTGGCCCGGTTCCGGGCCAACCTCTTTGTACAAAAGAGCGGAGCAGCGGCCGTGTTCCGTCTCATCCCCGAAGACATCCTCGCCTGCGAGCAGCTGAATCTTCCCCGTCAGGTCACAAACCTGGCCCAACTCCACAAAGGCCTCGTGCTCGTCACCGGCCCAACTGGATCTGGCAAATCCACCACGTTGGCTGCCATCATCGACGAGGCGAACAAGACCAGAAACGATCACATCCTCACGATCGAGGACCCGGTCGAATTCGTCCACAAAAGCCGGATGGCCCTCGTGAACCATCGGGAGGTCGGCAGCCATACCCGTTCGTTCTCAGCCGCACTTAGGGCGGCGCTGCGCGAAGACCCGGACATCATCCTGGTTGGCGAAATGCGCGACCTTGAAACCATTCGCCTTGCCATCGAGGCCGCCGCTACCGGCCACCTGGTCTTCGGCACGCTTCACACCAACAACGCGGCCAAAACCGTCGATCGGATCATCGAGGTCTTTCCGGCTGATGAGCAGGAACAGATACGCTCAACACTGGCAGACTCGCTCAAGGCAGTCGTTGCACAAACGCTGTTCCGGACGGTCGATACACCGGGCCGGGTAGCCGCTCTCGAGATCATGATCTGCACCCCGGCGATCGCCAACCTAATCCGCGAGGGAAAGACTTTCCAGATTCCCTCGTTGATGCAAACCGGGCGGTCAGGCGGCATGCAAACACTCGACCACGCCATTCTTGAGCTTCTGATGGCCAAGCGCATCGACCCGGAAACCGCTTTCGAACGGGCCATCAACACCGAGCTGATCCTTCCGTTCTTGCCGCCCGACCATCCAGCCAAACAAACATGAACGACTACCGGGTCGCCAAGCTTGAGACCTCTGCCTCCCTGTACCTGACCAATTCCACCGTCGTACGCGGCACACTGTTCCTGGCAGAGTTCTCAGCCACGCACAGTGGCCATGAGACGGTGTTGGATCTGATGCGTTCATCAAGCGCCATGCTGCCAATGCATGACCAGGCCGGTCGGTTCTTCCTCGTCGGTCGCCATCACATCGTCGGCGCCGAAGTTTCGGCGACCTCCGCCGGTGCCAAGAACCTGGTCAGCAGCGTGCCTGCCCGGATCGAGGCCACCGGCGGTCATATCTTCAACGGCCAGCTGCACATTCCGGTCGGAATGGGTGACCGAATCTCAGATGCCCTCAACGGCGATTTCGACTGGCACGCTCTCCAGACCGGTTCGGTCATCACGTGGCTGAGCCGACAGCACATCCTCAAAGCCCACACTGACAGTTAGACGAAACGGTCCGTCTCAGACGCGCCGAGAAATTTCAGTCTGATCGGCAAGGCGGCGGTGTCGGCCATCCGGGCCACGTCCGGCGCCGACTCCGTCAGTTACTACGGCTGGGCCCACGCCCCTATCGAACTAGTGGGCGAACATCGATTTGATGGACAACTTCTCTTTGAAGTGGGGCGACGAAGACGGATATGGGATGCCATCAAGGAACCCTGAATTCGCTTGGAAACTCAAGCCGACCTGGTTTGGGCGAACCGTACCCACATCTGGCGGATCGAAACCCGCTGATTACTTCTTGGCGGCCTCGTAGTACGGGTCGGTGCCAGAAGCATGATCCGTCACGTCCTCCACCGCCAGCAGCTCGGGAATCGCATCTTTGAGGATCCGCTCAATCCCCTGCTTGAGGGTTACAGATGCCATGCCACAGCCTTGACAGCCCCCCATAAGCTCGAGATACGCGGTACGGTCGTCGACAGAAACGAGACGAGCCGCTCCCCCGTGTCCGGCAATGGAAGGATTGACCTGACGCTCCAGCACTTGCTGGACCTTATCGGCGAGCGGACCAACCAGATCCCCAGGAATGCCTGCCCCGCTCATCAACGGCGTGGCTGGTTGATTGGGGTTATCAATCGCCAATGCAGGGTTGGCCGGGTCAGACCCGAGCGACAGCACGGCGCCATCGAGATTGACGACATCCTTCTTCGGAATGAGAACCGACAGCACTCCGAACGTGTAGCGCTCATCGGTCTCTTTTTGGTCCGAGACCGGCATGAAGCTCAGCTCATACACAAACTGCGGGCCGTTGATACCGGTAATCTCGATAAATAGGGCAAGTTCGTGTTCGGACTCTTCGCCATCGCGAATCTCGATAATCTTGCCGACCGCATCATCGGTTATCGAAAGCGGTTGAGTACTCAAGGGATCTCCACTGTGCGCGAAAGGGCATCATAGTTCAGTTTTGGTTGTCATCACACAAACAAGCGAATATGGAGACGTGCAACGCGTTGCGATCATCCTTCCCTCGGAGACCTATCGGGCCACGGCCTTCGTCGAAGCGGCCCGCGACCTTGGGGTTCGACTCACGGTCGTGTCCGAGCGCCGCCAGTTACTTCTTGACGACGCCGACTTTCTTCTCGTGGATCTTGGCAATCCGATTCAAGCGGCTGCCGACATCGTCGAGCGCCACGCCACCACCCCATTCGTGGCGATCGTGCCAGTCGACGATCAAGGTGTGTTGGTAGCTGCCTACGCCGCCCACGATCTCAAACTCGCGCATAACCATCCTGCGGCAGTCGCCATCACGAAGGAGAAGGCGATGTTACGTCGGGCGTTGCGAGGCAAGGTGGCCCAGCCACCATTCGTCGTCGTCGAACGGTCGGCTGATCCGACTCAGGCCGCTTCCGAACTGACCATGCCACTGGTCATCAAACCCCTGAGTCTGGCGGCATCTCAGGGTGTCATCCGGATCGACTCACCGCAAGAAGCACCAGAAGCGGTGGCTCGAATCCGACGAATCCTGGCTTGCGCAGGCCGCAATCCCAACGAACCACTGCTCTTTGAACGGTTCGTGCCCGGCCAGGAGGTTGCGGTCGAGGGAGTGCTCGTCGGCGGACTTCTGAAGGTACTTGCGGTCCTGGACAAGCCCGATCCGCTTGACGGGCCGTTCTTCGAGGAGTCCCTGTACATAACCCCCTCCCGGCACCATCCAGAGGTACTTGCCGAAGTGGCCGCCACCACCCAGAGAGCGATTGATGCAATCGGTCTAACCGAAGGCCCGATCCATGCCGAGCTCCGCATCGATGAATCCTTTGTTCGACTCATTGAAATAGCCGCCCGACCAATCGGTGGCCTGTGCGGTCAAGCCCTGCAATTTGGACTCCTCGGGACCAGCCTCGAAACCATGCTGCTCCGGGCAGCCCTCGGTATGAGAATTCCCGAGATTCGCCCATATCACGCCGCCTCCGGAGTGATGATGCTGCCTACCGCCACCACCGGTTTTTTCCGGGGAGTCCACGGGACGCAAGCCGCGCTGAAGGTCCCGGGAATAACCAGGCTTACGATCAGCATTCCTGTCGGCGAGCGAGTCGAGGCGTGGCCGGAAGGCAACCGATACCTCGGGTTCCTATTCGCCACGGCCGACCGCCCTGAACACGTTGAACACGCCTTGCGGAGCGCCTTCGAAAAGCTCACGATCGAGATCGACGAGGCCCCCAGCGGATCCGCTTAGGCGGATGGAGCTGCACACTTGAGCGGTCGGAAACCCAGGGCGCATAGGGGGCCATAATCAGTTCGGCAATCTCCAAGAGCACCGCTTCATAGTTGACCCGCCAACCCGAAAAGTCTCTCCACGCCTGTTCGCGGTCATCGACCACCGCGATCCCATCTTCGGCCAGGGCGTCGAGCGCCTCATCGAATTCGGCGAACGTCAGGGCAATCGGGTCGCCGGACTGGGGGTCGGGGTCGTAGATGATCCCGAATACATCTGCGATCCGCCGCAGTGTTATAAATCCGGCCCGGATCACCACCCGTCCTGCCGGACTGGGCTCGCGAACCAACGATGTCTGTGCCAGTGCGGCTGCGTCCAGTGCGGCTCCGGCGGCCGTAATCCACGAAAGGTCCATCTGCGGGGAACGGAGAAAATTCAACGCCGGGAATGTCGTGTGAGCTTCCTGCACCTCGGCGAACCACTGCTCCCAAGCCGCCCACTCCTGATCCAAATGGTCGATCCATCCGATCCGATGAACTCGGAGAAGAAACTGGGTCGCGCTTGGCGGAGTTCCCGCCCGTACTTCCATCAGGGTGACCATGGCTTCCCGGCGAGCAAACGAGGAGTAGAGCGACGGTAGGAAGGTGATGAGCAACGCCACCAAACCCAACCCCAGGATGGCTTCCGAGAAAGCCAGGATGTGCTCGAGGTTCGTGTCAACCGGGGCAAATCCGAGGGTCAGAAGGCTCGAACCAGAAACACGGAACGCCTCGGTCCAGGTGGTCACCCCGATCGCCTTGAACATCGCCGTGTAGCCCGTTCCGACCACAATGACCCACACCACCGGTAGCAGTACCAGCGTGATCGGCGCAAATAACGCCATGACCCGATCACGCGCCTCAAAGGACCGTCGCTCATTGGCGAGTAGTTGGAAGAACCTGCCCGATGCCCCGAACAGCATCCCGGTAAGCCACGATTGGGCGGCCCGCGGCAAGACGACGGTGCGGACTGCTGAGATGAGCGTAGCGGCCACCAAGACGAGACCCAGCGAGAAGAGCACAACGGATCCAGCAACAGCCATTCGCCGATCCTAGGCAGTATGGTGGCGCCGTATGCTGCACGAACGTTCAAGTGGAGTGTTACTCCATCCAACCTCCCTACCAGGACCCGACGGCATCGGAGATCTCGGACCGGCCGCATACGCGTGGATCGACACACTCGCGGCCATGGGCTGCACCTACTGGCAAGTCCTGCCGCTTGGACCAACCGGATATGGTGACTCTCCCTACCAGTGTTTCTCGTCGTTTGCCGGAAACCCGTATCTCATCAGTGCCGACCTCCTCATCCGCGATCAGCTGCTGGACGAACCGGCAGACCGTCCGAGCCTTCCATCTCATTCGGTCGACTACGGGGCAGCCATCAAGTGGAAAACCACCTTGATCGACCTGGCCTATCTGACGTTTAGCCAGACCAATCCTGCCGGTTTGGTCGATGAATTCGACAAATTCGTGCAATCAGAGTCTGCCTGGCTTGACGACTTCGCGTTATTCATGGTTATCAAAGCTCGCCAGGGCGGTGGAAGCTTCATCAATTGGTCGCCCGAGTTTCGCGACCGGGTTCCGGCCGCCATCGAGCAGTTACGAGTCGGCGCGGGCGACGAACTCCGCAGGGTGGCATTCGGACAGTTCTTATTCTTCAAACAGTGGCATGCTCTGCATCAATACGCCGCCTCCCGGGGAATTCGGATCATTGGCGACCTCCCCATATTTGTTTCGTCCGACTCGGCCGACGTCTGGGCCAACCGGGAACTCTTCGAGGTCGACGATACCGGGAAGGCCACACTCGTCGCCGGTGTGCCGCCGGACTACTTCTCATCCACCGGCCAGCTTTG